>JBKJTI010000278.1:0-25452 GCA_046590425.1 Cypionkella sp.
GCGATTCAGCGGTCGGGGATTCAGGTCAGTACTTTGGTGATCAGCCGCGAGGCGCGGGCGGTCTATATCAACGATATGGAATTTGCGCTGACCGAGGCGGCGATTGAAACCCTGTCGGTGCTGGCCGAGGCGCGGATGGATGATGATGTGCTGACGGGCGCGCAGATTGAGGGCGTGATCTCGGGCCGCAATGCTGCCGATTGTGACGAGGCCGCAGGGGCGACGCGGGTGAAGCGGTTGCGCGATGCTTTGGGCAATCAGATGGTCAGCGAGTTATTGGTGAAGACCATTGCGCGGCGGGGGTATATGCTGGCGGTGGGTAAAGATACCATCAAGATGATCTGAAGGGGCGGTGGGGTGCAACCACCCTACACCCTATACATCCCGCGTGATTCGCTGTATGCGACGCGCTTCGGCCCGAGGATTCCGGGGCAGGCGGCAGGGAGGCTGGCTTGCGATGGGGAATGAGGTGCCGTTTTTTAGGGACTTCATGGGCATGGCCAAGGCCATCCCCCATCAGGAAAAGACATGATTGATCAAATGATTGCCGCGCCTTTGGCTGCGGCTTTGACGGCTAAGGGTTACGAGACTCTGACTGCCGTGCAGACCGCGATGCTGCAACCCGACGCGCAGGGGCGTGATGTGTTGGTGTCGGCGCAAACCGGGTCGGGCAAGACCGTGGCCTTTGGCATTGCGATTGCCGACCAGATCCTGGGTGGCATGGACAAGCTTTTGTATGCCGACAATCCGCTGGCCTTGGTGATCGCACCGACCCGCGAATTGGCGCTGCAAGTGGCGCGTGAATTGGAGTGGCTTTATGCCTCGGCTGGCGCTGTGATTGCGACCTGCGTGGGCGGGATGGATTACCGCACCGAAAAGCGCGTGCTGGATCGTGGCGCGCATATTGTTGTCGGCACGCCGGGCCGCTTGCGCGACCACATCGACCGAAAATCGCTGAACCTGTCGGGCCTGCGGGCGGCGGTGTTGGATGAAGCCGATGAGATGCTCGATTTGGGCTTCCGTGAGGATCTGGAGTATATTCTGGCGGCAGCGCCGGAAGACCGCCGCACTTTGATGTTCTCGGCCACCGTGCCGAAAGAGATCGCCAAGCTGGCGGAAGATTTTCAGGTTAACGCGCTGCGGGTAGCCGCACAGGGCGAGGCCAAGCAGCACGTCGATATCGAATACCGTGCCTTGTCGGTGGCCGTGCGCGACCGCGAACATGCGATCTTCAACATGCTGCGGTTTTATGAGGCCAAGACCGCCATCGTGTTCTGTAAGACTCGCGTCAACGTCAATCATCTGATGGCGCGGATGGGCAATCGTGGTTTCAAAGTGGTGGCGTTGTCGGGCGAACTTAGCCAGCAAGAACGCACCAATGCGCTGACCGCTTTGCGCAATGGCCGGGCGAACGTGTGTATTGCGACTGACGTGGCGGCACGCGGCATCGACTTGCCGGGGTTGGAGTTGGTGATCCATGCCGATTTGCCTTCCAATTCCGAAACGCTGCTTCACCGCTCTGGCCGGACTGGTCGTGCAGGCTCAAAAGGTGTTTCGGCGCTGATCGTGGCACCGTCCGAATTCAAGAAAGCCCAGCGGTTGTTGCAGGGTGCCAAGGTTGTGGCGGAATGGGGTGCGGCCCCGTCGGCGGACGACGTGCAGGCAAAAGACGATATGCGCATCTTTGAAAACCCGGTGTTTGGTCAGAACCTGACCGATGAGATGGGCATGGCGATGCAGTTGATCGAACGCTTTGGTGCCGAACAGATCGCTGCTGCCTATGTGCAATCCTGGCGCTCGGGCCGTTCGGCGCCGGAGGTTCTGTCGGATCAGACAGGCCCGGTGCGTGAAGCCCGTGAAGCAGCCCCGCCGCGTGAACGCAGCGAATTTGGCGCCTCGGTCTGGTATACGTTGTCGGTTGGCCGCGCTGGCCGTGCCGAAGCGCGTTGGCTGTTGCCGAAAATCTGTGACGCAGGCTCGATCACCAAGGACGGCATTGGTGCGATCCGCGTGCAGGAAGACATCACCTATGTGCAAATCGCCGAAGCTTTGGCCAGCCGGTTTGGCCTGACGCTAGAGCTGGAAAACGGCGTTGTGATGGAGCGGATGGAAGGCGAGCCTTCGATGGATCGCCCGGAACGTGCCGCCCGTGCGCCTGCGCGGGATCGGGCAGAGCGTCCGGCGCGGGCCGAGCGTTCAGAAAAGCCGGCTTACGAGAAGCGTGAGAAGGCACCTTATGTGCCGAAGCCCTCGCGTCTGGTCGAGGAAGCGGCGGCGGATGGTTATGATCCGATCAAGGGGTCTGAGGCTGCTCCGGCAGAAGCGCCTCGTCCGCGCGCGCCGAAACCCTATGCCAAGCGTGAAGATGGCGATGCGAAGCCGTATGCGGCGAAACCTTATGCGCCGCGTGCTGACAAACCTGCCTATGCGCCGCGTGCGGATGGCGAGCGCAAGCCCTATGCCCCGCGTGCTGAGGGGGCCAAGCCTTACGCCAAGCGCGAAGATGGCGATCGCAAGCCCTATGCGCCGCGTGGCGATAAGCCCGCCTATGCGCCGCGCGCCGATGGTGAGCGTAAGCCTTATGCGCCGCGTGCCGAGGGTGCCAAGCCTTACGCCAAGCGTGAAGATGGCGACCGCAAGCCCTACGCGCCGCGCGCTGAAGGTGCAAAACCCTATGCGCCGCGTGGCGACAAACCTGCTTATGCGCCGAAGTCGACTGGCTTCAAATCGCACGGGGCTGCGGATGGCAAGCCGGGCAAAGCCTTTGGGTCCAAATCGCATGGCGCGGAAGGCAAATCGTTTGGCAAGCCTGCGTTCGCCAAACCTGCCGGGCCGAAGCTGGATGCCAAGGATACCTCGAAGCGCTTCGTGCCGCCGAAGAAAAAGTAATGTGAACTTTGATTCACTTATTGCAAATGATCATTCACATAGGGCTGCCTTTGGGCGGCCCTATTGTTTTATCAGCGGCATCAAATCGCGGTGCAGGGCGGGCGCGCAGGCCAAAGTGCCTGCCGATTGCGCGCCGGGGGCGTTGAAGCGCAGGGGTTTTCCGTGTTTGTCGGTGACCATCGCGCCCGCCCGCGCGGCGATCAGACCGCCTGCAGCGATGTCCCATTCCCACGCGTCCATGAAGGTGATCATGCCGTCAAAGCTGCCATCAGCGACGAGGCAGAGGCGGTAAGCCAGCGAGGCGCGGAAGCTGCGTTGGAACTCGGGCGGGGGCTTGCGCCAGTACTCGGGGTCTAAGGAATGTCTTGAAGTCAGAATGTTAGCACCGTCTGTCAAGGACTTTTGGCTGCATTGAAGCAGCTGACCATCGCGCAGCGCGGGGCCTTCCTGGGTCGCTGTGTAGAGTTTGTCCAGCGCGGGCAGGTAAACCACAGCGGCGATGATTTCGCCGTTGTGGGCGACGGCGAGGGAGTGAGAGAAGTGCTTCTCACCCGCGATAAAGGCGCGGGTGCCGTCGATCGGGTCGATGATGAACTGATATTCGGTATCAAGCCGGGCGGTGTCGTCTGGAGTTTCCTCGGACAACCAACCATAGCTGGGGCGGGCGCGGCGCAGGATGCCTTGGATCAGGTCGTTGCAGGCCAGATCAGCCTCGGTCACCGGGCTGGCGTCGGCCTTGTCCCAAGCTTTCGGCGCGTTTTTCCAATAGCGCAACGCGACTTCGCCTGCGGCGCGGGCAGCTTCGGTCAGCAAGGCGAGGTCATGCGCTGGCAAGATTAAGCTCCGGCAAGGATCATCCCTTCGACCAGCAGGCTGGGGACGCGGGTGGAGAGATGCGCGCGGGCATCGTTGGCGGGGATGATGCGTTTTAGCATGTCGCGCAGATTGCCGGCGATGGTACATTCGTTGACCGGATACAGGATTTCACCGTTTTCCACCCAGAAGCCGGAGGCGCCACGGGAATAGTCCCCAGTGGTGGGGTTGATGGTGGATCCGATCATTGAGGTGATCAAAAGCCCGGTGCCCATATCGCGGATCAGATCGGCACGCGTGGCGTCGCCTTGGGTGAGGTCGAGGTTGGAACTGGAGGGGGTCGGCGGGGCAGAGGTGCCGCGCGCGGCGTTGCCGGTGCTTTCAAGCCCGAGTTGGCGGGCGGTGGCGAGGTCTAATGTCCAGCCTAGCAGGATGCCGTTTTCGATCACCATGCGGCGCTGCGAGGGCAGACCCTCACCGTCGAACGGGCGTGAACCCCCGATGCGCGGGCGCAGGGGATCTTCGGTCAGCGACAGGTGGGCGGGCAGGACTTGGCTGCCTAAGCCGTTGAGAAGCCATGACGACCCGCGCGCGATGGCGGCACCGTTGATCGCCCCGGTCAGGTGTCCGATCAGCGAGGAGGCGACGCGTTCGTCGAAGATCACCGGGTAGGTGCCGGTTTTGGGTTTGGTGGCCCCTGCGCGGGCGAGGGCGCGCTGTGAAGCAAGTGTGCCGATGCTGGTGGCGGAGGGCATGTCGGCGGCGAAGATGCGGCCTTCGCCTGCATAGTCGCGCTCCATCGCGGTGCCGGACCCGGTGAAGGCCACGGCGGAGACCGAGTGTGACGAGCGTTCGTAGCCGCCTGCGAAGCCGTTGGAGGCTGCGAGATGCACTTGGCGGCGGCCATATCCGGCGGAGGCTTCGACTTGGGTGATGCCGGGGGCGGCCATGGAGGCGGCTTCAGCCTCGCGGGCGAGGGATTCGAGACGCGCGGCAGAGGGTTCTTCGGCGTATTCCACCAGTTGCAGGGCGGCCAGATCCCAGTGTTTGGCGATTTGGTCGGGTGAGGCGAGGCCTGCATAAGGGTCGTTCGGCGCTTCACGCGCCATTGCGACGGCACGTTCGGCCAAACGTGCGAGGGTGGCGGGGGAGGTGTCGGAGGCGGAAACGCAGGCTTGGCGGCCACCGATCAGCACGCGCAAGCCGATCTCGGTGGCCTCGGACCGTTCGGCTTGCTCCAACGTGCCTGCCCGGATGTCGATGGATTGCGAGGTGCCGGACAGGGCCATCGCGTCGGCGGCTTCGGCTCCGGCCTGTTTGGCAGCTTGGAGCAGGGCTTCGGTCAGCGAGGAAAGGCGGGACATGCAGCATCCTTAAGGGATTTGACTTCGTTGCGGCTCAAAGTCATGCTTTCCGGGCGGAGTTCAAGATGTAAGGGCATATTTAGCCCATCAAGTTTTTTCAAAAAGGATTTTGCCATGCCGTGGACGGTGGTGGTGGATGCGCAGGGCCAGCGCTGGGGCGTCAATAAAGAGGGCGTTTATCTGATGCTGCGGGGGGCGCTGCGGGCGGAAAAGATCAAGGCGCGCTCGCAGATCACCTCGGTGGAAAACGGCTTTCTGATGCCCACGACCTATCTGTTTGAAACCGATTGGAACGGGCTGCGGGCGGATGTCGATCAGGAAACCAACACGTTTTATCTCGATGCCGCCGAGCGGCTGTCGCGCGATCCGGGCGGGATGCGATCGAACCTGTTGGGCATGATCGGACGCGGACGCAGTGATTTCAACGCGGTAGAGGCGATGCGCAGGCGCGCGACGCGGCAATCGTCGGAAAGCATTTCCAACAATGTCGAGGGCTGGGAGACGGCGCTGGCGGTGGCGCAGTTCACGCGGGATACCTCGGCCACGATATTGGTGGTTGGTGCCGGACTTTTGTCGGGGGGTGCAGCGTTTGGGGTGCTGGGGGCGGGGTCGGTGTTGCGGGGGACGGCAACTTATCAGGATACGGGCAATGTTGGGGCGGCGGTGATCAACGGGTCGGGGACGTTTATTGTGGGTATGGTGGGGATTGCGGGCGGTAATCCAGCGCTGATGCGGTCGGAGCAGATACAGTTGATGTTTGTGGGGTCGGGGTTGCAAGGCGGGGTGCAGGGGGCGCAGTCGCTGGTCGAGGGCAAGACGCCGAAGCAGGCGTTGCAGCAGGCAGCGGTGTCGGCGGGGTTCAACCTGCTTGGCAGTGCGGTGGGCGGGCGGATTGAGAATATGAGTTTCACCACGCGGCTGGTGGTGGGCGGGGTGATTGATACCACGGGCAATGCGTTGACTGCGGCGACGGTGCCGACGCCTGCACCGCAAGCGATTGCGCGGCCAGCGGTGACGGGGAATTTGGACTATGCGGGTATTCCTTTCGATCCGGCGGCGGATGAGTTGTATCTGACGCAGAATTGTTTGCGGCGGTTGTAGGGGTGGTCCCAACTCGGGACCGAAATATGTTGTTTTATATCAGGATTTTGGGGTGGTGGATTTAAGGATTTGTTAATCTTTGGATCGTTTTGCGCAGGCGCTGGAGGATCGCCAGATTTGGCCGCAGACAAATCTGGCCGCGCCTGCCTGCCCTGAGGCAGGCGCGTATCCGCGCCAGCCCAGTCAGGCGCTGCCAGATTATTGAGCGATGGTTTGTGGGCCGACACCCCTTGCTCAACGCCTTGCGGCTTATGAGCAACGAACCGGAAAACGCTCCACTGGAGCGTTTTCTATCGGTTCAACAAAAGGGCTAAAAGAAAAAGGCCGCTCGGGTGAGAACGGCCTTTCCGATGTTGTAACGTCGCAGAGCCTTACTGTAGCTTCTGGCCGTTGGCGTAGAAGCCTTTGTCCTTGAACTCCAGCGTCGAGGTCATCTCGTCTTTGTCCGGTGCCGAGTTGGCAAACATCGACACCATCATCTTGAAGCCCATCGCCTGATCTTGCGGCAAAAGGCCCATCGCCACCAGCTTATCCAGCAGCGTGTTGCCGCCCGTCAGCTTCAGGTCCATCTTTCCGGTCGGCAAAGGCACGCCGGGGAAAGTGGTTTTATCGGTGTTATCAAAGGTAAAGGCCCCCGCACCCGTCAGTTCGGCCCCGGCAACCGAGGCTTTCAGCTGGGTTACATCCAGCGCGTTCAGATCGCCGGGAGGGGCGTCACCCAAAGCTGCCATCGCGGCCTCGTCGAACAGGTCGGTGGTCATGGTGACTTTGCCCTTGGTGTCGATGATCACCGTGGCCGGATCATGCGGCAGGCTGCCTGCCGGGTCGAACATGCCCCAGACTTCATCCGAGACGGTGAAGCCGACGAGCTTGGTCAGAAACGCGAAATCGGCAGGTGCGTCGGTTTTGCCGACCGGCATCAGCATGTTGAACGCGGCTTCCTGATAGCCGAGTTTCAGCTCGGGGAAGGGCAGGTCGGCGCTGGCAATCATCAGGTTCAGCGCCTTGCCGCCCGCGCCGAATTGCAGATGCGTGGCATCCATCACAAACGACATATCACCGCCTTCGGAGGCTCCGCTGATCTTGGTCGGCTTGCCGTCTTCGGTCACGGCCATATCGAAGGTCATCGCGCCATGACTGAAGTTGCCGTTGACCGCAAAGCCGCCTTGCAGCGCCTTGGCCAGATCGGCCATCTCTGCCGCGCCAAGGATATTGCCATTGGTATTGCCTGCCACATCGGCGATGGTCGCGGTGAAGGTGCCATCGGTTTTCGCGACGGCATCTTTGCCAGCCCCGGTCAGCGTCATGGTTTTGACGGCGAAATCCGAGGTAATTTTCTTGGCGGCGTCGTCGCCCTCGACCAGATATTTGCCCGACAGATCGGTCAAGGCGACGTCAAAGCTGCCTTGCGCTTCGGCGGCGGCATCGCCGGGCGCGAATTTCATCGTCATGCTTGGGCCGGCAAATTCATAGTTCAGCGCTTCAACGCTGCCGCTGGCGGTCACAACCATGTCGGTCTGGGTCAGGGTGATCTTCAGATCGGTCGGCACAGCGCCGTCAATCTCTGCCGCAGCCGGAGCTTTCAGCGACATCTCATAGCTGTCGGACGTGGTCACATCGACGCTGCCATCGCCGTTGTCAGCGAAATCAATCTGGTCAATCGTGCTGGTGAACGAAGTGCCGTCTTTGTCATAGCTGATCGTCACGCCTTCGACGACCAAGGTGTCGCCATCACGCGCGGCGCTGGCCGCAGTGATGGTCTGGCCCGCCGAGGTGCTCATGTCCTGCCAGTTTTGCCAAACTTCTTCGGGGGTTACATCGGCGAATGCGCCGGTTCCTGCCAATATCGCCAATACGGCGGTGCTGCTTGCGAGTTTCCAGTGTTTCATAATGAAGCCTTTCCGATGGAAATATTGCGGGTAAGCATCTGTCTAAGTGCAGGCAGGGTCAAGGCTTTCCGTAGCCTGCGGTTTTGGCTAAACGGAATTGTCATTTGGGCGTGAGGGAGACAGTGATGCAGGGCAAGATTGTGGTGATCACGGGGGCCAGCCGGGGCATAGGGGCTGCGGCGGCGCGGGAATTTGCGAGGGTGGGGGCATCGGTGGTTTTGCTGGCGCGGTCCGAGGCCGAGATTACGGCTTTGGCCGCCGAGATCGGCCCGCAGGCAATGGCGCGACGCTGCGATGTAGCGGATGCGGCGGATGTGCAGGCGGCTTTGGCGGCGGTGGTTGCGCGCTTCGGGCGGCTGGACGTGATGATCAACAACGCGGGCGTGATCGAGCCGATTGCCCGGCTGGCAGAGGCCGGGGTCGAGGCGTTCTCAGCCGCGATTGATATCAACCTGAAGGGCGTATTCCACGGCATGCGCGCGGCTTTGCCGATCATGAAGACCCAGAGTGGGGGCACGATCATCACGGTGTCATCCGGGGCTGCGGTGAACGCGCTGGAGGGCTGGGGCGGCTATTGCGCCAGCAAGGCGGGGGCGTTGATGCTGACCCGCGTGGCGCATCTGGAGGAAGCCGCACACGGCATCCGGGTGTTGGGGATGTCTCCGGGCGCCGTGGCGACCGAGATGCAGGTGAAGATCAAGGCGAGCGGCGTCAATCCGGTCAGCCAGTTGGATTTTGCGGTGCATATTCCGGCGGATTGGCCTGCCAAGTGCTTGGTGTGGATGTGTGGGGCCGAGGCCGACGGCTATTTGGGTCGCGATGTGTCGTTGCGCGAAGACGCAGTGCGCCGCGCGGTCGGGTTGATCGCATGATCGGTGTTGTGCGCGAGGGGGGGGTGCTGCTGCTGACCCTGCGGCGCCCGGATAAGGCCAATGCTTTGAGCCGCGCGATGCTTTCCGCGTTGCTGGTAGCACTGGAAGATCCACCGCAGGTGCTGATCCTGACCGGGGAAGGCCGGGTGTTCTCGGCTGGCGCTGATCTCGACGAGGCGAAGGCAGGCCTTGCCACCGATCCGATCTGGGATGTGGTGTCGAACCGCATCGCCAGCCTGCCCGGCCTGACGATCGCGGCGCTGAATGGCACGCTGGCCGGGGGCGCGATGGGCATGGCGCTCGCCTGTGATTTGCGGCTGGCGGTGCCGGGGGCGACGTTTTTCTACCCGGTGATGCGCTTGGGCTATCTGCCGCAACCCGCCGACCCCGCGCGACTTGTGGCGTTGGTGGGGCCTGCGCGCGCCAAGCTGATCCTGCTGGCGGGCGCGAAAATCGAGGCTGATGAGGCACTGGCTTGGGGCCTGATTGACCGTATCGTGGCAGCGGAGGATCTGCTGACCACTGCCCGCACTTTGGGCATGGACGTGCTGGCGGCGAAACCCGGCCATGCAACTGCGATCAAACGGCTGATCGGCTAAGCGGAATTCGCGCGAATTCCGGCACGATTTCTGCGCAGAAATCGACTGCAGCGCATGCCGCAGCGAAGCGCTTCAATGCCACGCGACATTCGGGCAGGCTTGTTTTACCAGAGGTTCTTTGACACTGGAGGGGGAGTAGAGCTGGGGCACTGAGATGGAAAAGCAGTCGGAATTTGTCACCAAGCTGATGGGCTGGCTTAATCAGGCCGGTGATGTGGCCCAAGGCTGGCTGCTCTCCCCTGCCGCATGGTCGCAGTTTGCCTTGCTGGCGCTGGCGGTGTTTGCCGCCGTCTATGCCGCGCGCCGCATCTCCCCCTTGGCGCGGCGGATGCTGGATCCCGGTGACAAAGACAGCCTGATTGCCAGCGCTCTGCGCTTTGCCTTGCGGTTCTTACCGTTGTTGATGCCTGTTTTGGCTTACGGCTTTACGGCGGCGGGCGAGGAAGTGACACGCTCGCTGTTTGGCTCGGGCGATGTGATTGCTTTCGGCAAGCGGGTGTTTTTCTTTCTGGCAGCGAGGTTGTTCGTAAGCCAGGTGCTGCGTGATCCATTCCTGAAACTGCTGGGCAAATATGTGCTGGTGCCCGTGGCAGCACTTTATGCGGTGGGGCTGCTCGACGATATCTCGCTGCGCTTGGAAGAAACCATCATCGCTCTGGGCAATATCCGGTTTTCGGTGATGGCGCTGATCCGGGGGCTGATAGCGGGTGGGTTGTTGTTCTGGCTGGGGTCTTGGTCGAACCGTCAATCCGCCGATTACATCAAAAAGCAGGAAGAACTCCGCCCCGCCACCCGCGAATTGGCGGTGAAGGCTGCGGAAGTGGCGATCTTTGGCGCCTCTTTCCTGCTGTTGATGAACATCATGGGGATCGATCTCACCGCCGTGGCTTTGCTCGGTGGTGCGTTGGGTGTCGGGATTGGCCTCGGCTTGCAGCAGATCGCGGCGAACTTTGTCTCTGGCATCATCCTGCTGATCGAAGGCCAGACCACGGTGGGCGATTTTGTCGAGTTGGATGGCGGCGAGCGCGGCACCATTGTCAAGATGACCGCGCGCGCCTGTGTGCTGGAAACCTTCGATGGCAAATGGATCGTGGTGCCGAATGAGCATTTTGTCACCACGCGGGTGGTAAATTACTCGGATCAGGGCAGTGCCAACCGCTATGAGGCATTGTTCTCGGTCAGCTATGACACCGATATCAACCATGTGCCCGAGGTGATAGAGGCTGCCGTGCGGGCACTGCCCTTCGTGCTGGCAAAGCCGGATGGGCCGGATTGCGAGTTGAAGGGCTTTGGCGAAAGCAGCATTGATTTTGCTGTGGAATACTGGGTGAACGGCATTGACGACGGCAAGAACAAATATGGCAGCCCGGTGCTGTTCGCGATCTGGAATGCGCTGAAGGCCGAAGGCATCGAGATGCCCTATCCGCATCGCGTGGTGGAAATCAAGGGCGCTTTGCCCAAAGGAATACTCTGATGAATGCTTTGGAAATGGATGCTTTGGTGATTGGCGCGGGGCCTGCAGGTCTGATGGCGGCAGAGGAATTGGCGCGGGCGGGGCATAAGGTTGTGGTGTGTGAGGCCAAACCCAGCCCGGCGCGCAAGTTTCTGATGGCGGGCAAATCAGGCCTGAACATCACCAAGGACGAGGATCGCAGCAGCTTTATCGCCGAGTATCGCACTGAATGGCTGCGCCCGATGTTGGCCGAATTTGGCCCGCGCGAGATGATCATCTGGGCGCGTGCCTTGGGGCAAGAGGTGTTCACCGGATCGACGGGGCGGGTGTTTCCGCGGTCTATGAAAGCCTCACCTGTGCTGCGGGCTTGGTTGAAGCGGCTGGAGGGCGCGGGGGTGGAACTGCGGTCGCGCTGGCGCTGGGCGGGGTTTGACGGCGATGGGCTGACGTTTGAAACGCCGGAAGGCGCGCAGGTTCTGAAGCCTCCGGTGACGGTTCTGGCCTTGGGCGGCGCATCCTGGGCGCGGTTGGGTTCGGATGCGGCTTGGGTGCCGTGGCTGGCCGCGAAGGGCGTGGACATTGCACCGTGGCACCCTGCGAACATGGGTTTCGCGGTGGATTGGACGCCGCATATGGCGAAATTCTTCGGCACTGCGATCAAAGGCGCGGCCTTACTTGTCGGCGAGGAACGCGAACGCGGTGAGTTTGTGATCTCGGCCAAGGGCATCGAAGGCGGCGGCGTTTATGCGGTATCTCGGGCGTTGCGCGAGGGGGATGCCTTGCGGCTGGACCTGATGGCGGATGTCTCGGGCGATGAGATCGCGGCGCGGCTGTCCCGGATGAAACCGGGGGAAACCTTGGCCAACCGTTTGCGCAAGCTGGGGCTGTCGGCTGCCGCTGTCGGCTTGGTGATGGAATTTGGCCGCGGGCTTGAGACGATCGCTGCCGTCAAGTCGCTGCCGATGAAGCTGATCGGGCCGCGGCCTTTGGATGAGGCGATTTCGGTGGCGGGTGGGGTGAAGCAATCGGCGGTGACCGAAGGTCTGGAACTCAAAGCCATCCCCGGCATGTTCGTCTGTGGCGAAATGCTGGATTGGGAAGCGCCGACTGGGGGCTATCTGCTGACAGGCGTGGCCGCAACCGGGCGCTGGGCGGGTAAAGCTGCCGGAGCGCGGGCTGTCGCGTAACGGCGGTCTTTCGGTGGGGGCCGTCTCGTGCTAGGGGCAGGGGATGAACACCTTGCCCACAAAAGACCAGATCCGCCAATGGATCCTTGAGAACCCCGGCCTGACCGGAAAGCGCGACCTTGCCAAAGCCTTTGGCATCAAAGGCGATGCGCGCATTGATCTGAAGCGGATGCTGAAGGAACTTGAGGCCGAGGGCGGCATCGAGAAGAAGGCGCGCAGCTACCGAGAGCCGGGGGCTTTGCCGCCGGTGTCGGTGCTGCTGGTGCTGCCGCCGGATAGCAACGGCGATCTGTTCGCGCAGCCTTTGGAGGCCGATGCAGGCGACACCCCGCCGCGTATCCTGATCATGCCGCAAAAGGGCGATGTGGCCTTGGCGGGGGGGATGAAGATCCTCGCGCGCCTCACGCCGGTGGGTGGGCAGGACTACGGTTATCAGGCGCGGTTGATCCGGGCTTTGGGATCAAACCCGCTGAAACTGCTGGGGGTGTTCCGGTCTAATGCCGAGGGCGGCCGGATTATCCCGATCGACAAGGGCGTCGATAAAGAATGGAAAGTTGCGCGCGATCACACCTTTGACGCCCGCGATGGCGAGTTGGTTGAGGCGGAACAGGTGGGGCCAAAGCGGCTTGGCCTGCCGCAAGCCCGCATCACGGCCCGCTTGGGTGACCCGAATGGGCCGCGCGCGGTGAGCCTGATTGCCATCCACCAACACGGCATCCCCGATCAATTCCCCGATGCGGTGATTGCCGAAGCCGACGCGGCGCAGCCCGCCCCTTTGGGCAAACGCGAAGACCTGCGGCTGTTGCCGCTTGTGACCATCGACCCGATTGATGCCCGCGACCGTGACGATGCGGTTTATGCCGAAGCCGATCCCGATCCGAAAAACCCCGGTGGCTTCCTGATCTGGGTCGCCATCGCCGATGTGGCCTATTACGTCCGCCCGAATTCCGCGCTGGACCGGGAAGCCCGCAAGCGCGGCAACTCGACCTATTTCCCCGACCGTGTGGTGCCGATGTTGCCGGATGTGCTGTCGGGCGATTTGTGTTCGCTGCACGAGCATGTTGACCGGGCCTGTCTGGCGGTGCAGATGCGGATCGACGCGCATGGCCAAAAACTGAGCCATCGGTTTGTGCGCGGGCTGATGCGCTCGCAAGGCAGCCTGCATTACGGTCAGGTGCAGGATGCGATTGACGGCAACCCGGATGCGGTGACGCAGCCTTTGTTGCCCGTGCTGACCACACTTTACGCTGCCTATGACGCCTTGAAAAAGGCGCGGGCGTTGCGGGGGCCGCTGGATCTGGAACTGCCCGAGCGCAAGATCGAATTGTCGGATGAAGGCAAGGTCACTTCCGTCGCCTTCAAGGCCCGTTTCGATGCGCATAAACTGATCGAGGAATGTATGATCCTCGCCAATGTCGCCGCTGCCGAGGAATTGGTGGGGCTGAAACGGCCCCTGCTGTTCCGGGTGCATGAGGAACCCTCGCCAGATAAGCTGGAGTCTTTGCGTGAAGTGGCCGAGGCTTCGGGCTTCACCTTGGCGAAGGGCCAAGTGCTGAAAACCCAGCACCTCAATCGGCTGCTGGCGCAGGCGCAGAACACCGAGTTTGACGAGTTGATGAACATCTCGACCCTGCGCTCGATGACGCAAGCCTATTATAACGCGGCCAATTTCGGCCATTTCGGGCTGGCCCTGCGCAACTACGCGCATTTCACCTCACCGATCCGGCGCTATTCCGATCTGATCGTACATCGCGCGTTGATCGCAGGCCACGCCTGGGGCGATGATGGGCTGTCGGCTTGGGATATCGAGAACCTCGACGAGACCGCCAAGCTGATCTCCGACACCGAGCGCCGCTCGATGGTGGCGGAACGCGACACCAATGACCGCTATCTCGCGGCCTTCCTGTCCGAGCGGGTGGGCAATGAATTCGCCGGCCGGATTTCTGGCGTGCAGCGCTTTGGCCTGTTCGTGAAGCTGGACGAAACCGGGGCGGACGGTCTGGTGCCGATCCGCTCGGTCGGGCGGGAGTATTTCCACTATGACCAAGAACGGCAGATGCTGGTGGGGTCCGATACCGGGATTGAAATCGGCATTGGCCTGCGGGTGACGGTGCGCTTGGCGGAAGCCACGCCGATGACCGGGGGCATCGTGCTGGACCTGTTGAACATCGACGGCGCTACCCTACCGACAGGTCGCGCGAAACCGGGGCGGCATCAGCCACGCAAGCCGGGGAAGTTCGCGGCGAAGGAAACTGCGACCAAACGCAAGATCGTGCGCAAGCGGCGGTAACCCGTACCGCCGCTTCAATAAAAGCCGAAACGCAAGCTTTTGTGAACTGACACGCAGGCCGCAAAGGCCTACCGCGGCCGGGCAACCCTTTGCGTTGTGAAACCCAGGAACCTCAACCCCATGTCAAGTCGCAGTCGACCGGATTTGCCGTTTCGGGCCCGTTCCTCGGGGGATCCTGTGATCCTTTGACGGACGGCCCAAAGCGGTTGTCTGAAGGAGATCACTATGAAAACTTACCTCACCAACCGCTTTGAAATCCTGTCCGAATGGATTTCCGCCGGGCTGGGCAGCCCCTATGCCTTCATGGCGGCCTTGCTGGTCGTCGCCCTCTGGGCGGTGACCGGCCCGCTGTTCGATTACTCAGACACTTGGCAGCTGATCATCAACACCGGCACCACGATTTCCACCTTCCTGATGGTGTTCCTGCTGCAAAACACCGGCAACCGCACCATTGAGGAAATGCAGGACAACCTGCGCCGGATGGAGCGGCAAAATGCCAACCTGATGCACGAACTGCTGGCATTGCGGGATGATCTGCGCGCGTTGGACCGCATCGCGGCTTAATGGGTGCTTGCACCCGCCGTGGCCGCCAGTACTCTGGCGGCCACGTAAAACAGGTGCCCCGTTGATCCGATATTTCCGCATTGCCGTGCTGGCGCTTGCTTTGGGCTCAAGCGGTGCCGTTGCGCAGGATTTGACAGAGGAGTCGGTGGATGCTGGGCCGAGTGCAGGAGGGGCAAGCGACGTGATCGAGAATGGCTCTGAGGCTGGGTTGCAGGCGTGGATCGCCGGGTTTCGCGGGCGGGCGCTGGCTGCGGGGATTTCTGCGGCGACGTTTGATCAGGCCATGGCCGGGGTACATTTCCTGCCTGCGGTGATCGAGCGGGATCGAAAGCAGGATGAGTTCACCAAGACCATCTGGGATTACCTCGACAAAGCCGTGTCGGAAGATCGTATTGTGGCGGGGCAGAAGGCGCTCAAGGCGCATGGACCGCTGCTGGATCAGATTGAAGCGCGCTATGGCATTGATAAACATGTGGTTCTGGCGATCTGGGGGTTAGAGAGTGCCTATGGTCTGGTGCGCGGCGACATCGACACGCCCAGCGCTTTGGCGACGCTCGCCTATGACACGCGACGGGCTGCGTTCTTTGAAGCCGAGTTGACCGCGGCGCTGCAGATCCTGCAATCGGGCGTGATCAAACCCGCCGCGATGGTGGGGTCTTGGGCCGGAGCGATGGGCCATACCCAGTTCATGCCCTCATCCTATCTGAAACTGGCGGTAAAGTTTGGCGGACCGGGCAAGCCGGATATCTGGGGTGATGATCCGAGCGATGCCCTGGCCTCGACCGCCGCCTATCTGGCCAACGCAGGCTGGAAGACCGGCGCACGGTGGGGCGATGAGGTTCGCTTGCCGGCAGGCTTTGACTTCGGCCTCGCCGGGGATCGCACGCAAAAACCGCTGAACGTCTGGTCAGAAATGGGCGTGACGCGGCCTGACGCTGTGGCCCTGCCCGCCACAGGCTGGGCCTCGCTGCTGCTACCCGCAGGCGCGCGCGGCCCGGCGTTTCTGGTCTATGACAATTTCGCTGCGATTGAGACCTATAACAAAGCCGATGCTTATGTGATCGCTGTCGGCCATCTCGCCGACCGCATTGCAGGCGGTGCGCCGTTCAAAGCCGCATGGCCGCGCGATCTGCGCGCGCTGACGCTGGAGGAACGCAAGGAAATGCAATCGCTGCTGCGCGCCGCAGGCGTCTACGCGGGCACCGCCGATGGCAAAGTCGGTCCGCTCACCGTCGCTGCGGTGAAATCCTTCCAGCGCGCGCGCGGTCTGGTGCCGGATGGCTACCCGAGCCTGGAGATCCTGCACGCGCTGCGTTGACCTGAACCGCCGTGCCGCCTCGGGGCCCATCGAGGGCCCGCTCAGCGGCGCTGCCGGGGATAGCTGCCCAGCCGGGCGCGGGCGGGCATGGCGCATTTGAGTATTTGGAAAAGAGCAATACAAAGATCGCGCCCCGGCCACGCGGCACCGGTCCGATCCGCTGGAAGCTATGCAGGCGGGCCGGGGCGACTTGCTCTTTACGGTCATCGGGACTCCTCCCTGTACCGTGGATTGACTCTCGCCGATTTGGGTTAACGATTCTCTAACGGAATTTGCTCTTTGACAAATACTCAAATGCAACGCTGCAACTTGCGCCCGCTGTCCCAGCCATCCCCCGGCAGCGCCGCCGAGCGGGCCCTCGATGGGCCCCGAGGTGGCCCCTGTTATGCGGTCAGTGCCATGCCACTCATTTCCGCCCAATCAGACCAAAGTCTGTTCCCGTCTGCCAAGCTTTGGCTATACTGAACCCCTTACCCCAACCCCGGAGTTCTCTCATGCGTTCAGCCACCAAAGCTCTAGCCACCGCACTGACCCTTTTCGCAGGCATCGCCTTTGCCGAAGTCGAAGCCACCGATCCTTTGGTGATTGCCCAGAAGGATCTGATGAAATCCTTCGGTGGCGCCGCCAAAGCTCTGGGCGGCATGGCCTCAGGCGAAGTCGCCTATGACGCCGCGGCTGCCGAAGTTGCCAAGGCCACTTTGGTTAGCGGCTCAGCAGATATCCATGTCAAGTTTGAGAAGGCGGGCAGCGATCCCGCGTCCGAGGCCAAGCCGGAAATCTGGACCAACTGGGATGATTTCGTCGCCAAAGCCACCGCTCTGAACGCAGCCGCCACGGCGCTGGATGTGGCTTCGGCAGACGGGATCAAGGCCGGGATGGGCGCGATTGGCGGGGCTTGCAAGGATTGCCACACCACCTTCCGCGTCGCAAGCAACTAACCCGCAAATGGCTCTGGCCGCAGGGTATAGACCTGTGGCCAGAGCTTTCAGCCGCAACTGACGCGGGTAATCACCTCTGCCTCATTGATCTGGATATTCAGCCGTTCGGCGGAGTAATCCATCGTTACCGCCATGCCGGGGCGGATGATCCGCACGGTATGGGCGAAGCGCATCACTTCCAGCTTTTTGGCACTTTGCCCGACCAGATCCTGCAAGCCACTGGCACCACAGGCGTCTTCGGCAGGCGCAGGGTCAATCACCGGCGGGGGCTCATACACGCATCCCGTCAGGGCCACGGGTAGCGCAAGCAGCAGGGGCGAGAAACGCATGGGGACACCTCTATTTTGACTAGCCACATGATAGCCGAAGGATCAGCTGATCGTTAGTCACTTCTGCATTCAGCCGGTTCGGCACCACTTCATCGGTGATTTCCTGCCCAGGCCATAGCACCCGCAGCGGGCCCGCAAGCCGGTAATCTGCCAGCAGGGTAAACGGTTGGCCCACCACGTCGATCAGCGCCGCAGCACCGCATAAATCCGGCTGCGGTTTCAGCATTTCGGGCACCGGCCCCATCCGCACCTGCCCGCCCAAAGCACAAGCCGCGAGGCAGGTCGCAGCCAGCAGAACCAGCATGTTCCGGCGCATCAAAGGGAAAAACAAGGCAACCATATCCGCGCGGAACTTCCTACAAATCCTGCTGCAGTCTTAGCCCGCCCCGCGCCGCCGCAGCAACCACCAATGCGGCAACAACCCGAAACAGGTCGTTTCCAGCGTTGCAATTTTCCGCAGGGTGGCCCAGTTTGACGCAAAATTCATCTGCCCAAAATCATCAGGCATAAACCACTTCGGAGGACCCCCCATGCGCACCCGTGCAGCCGTCGCCATAGCCCCCGGCAAACCGCTTGAAATCATGGAGGTGAACCTCGCCGACCCGAAAGAGGGTGAGGTTCTGGTTGAGATCAAGGCCACCGGCATCTGCCACACCGACGAATTCACTCTGTCGGGCGCTGACCCCGAAGGGTTGTTCCCGGCGATCTTGGGCCATGAAGGCGCGGGCGTGGTGATCGCGGTCGGCCCCGGTGTGACATCGTTGAAAGTCGGCGATCATGTCATCCCGCTCTACACGCCGGAATGCCGGGAATGCCCGTCGTGTTTGTCACGCAAGACCAACCTCTGCACCGCCATTCGCACCACCCAAGGTCAGGGTCTGATGCCGGATGGCACCACGCGGTTTTCGATGCTGGATGGCACGCCGATCCATCACTACATGGGGTGTTCGACCTTCGCCAACCACACGGTTGTGCCCGAAATCGCACTGGCAAAAGTCCGCGAGGACGCGCCGTTTGACAAGATCTGCTATATAGGCTGTGGGGTTACCACTGGCATCGGCGCGGTTTTGAACACCGCCAAGGTCGAGCATGACGCGACCGCGGTGGTGTTTGGCCTTGGTGGCATTGGTCTGAACGTCATTCAGGGCCTGAAAATGGCCGGCGCGCGGATGATCATCGGCGTTGATCTGAACAACGACAAGAAGGCTTGGGGCGAGAAGTTCGGGATGACGCATTTCATCAACCCGAAAGAGATTGAAGGCTCGGTAGTGCAAGCCATCGTTGATCTGACCAAGACCCCGTTCGACAAGATTGGCGGCGCGGATTACTCGTTCGATTGCACGGGCAATGTCAAAGTCATGCGCGATGCGCTGGAATGTACCCACCGCGGTTGGGGTCAGTCGATCATCATCGGTGTCGCCCCGGCTGGTGCCGTCATTGAGACCCGCCCGTTTCAACTGGTCACAGGCCGGGTCTGGAAAGGCACCGCCTTTGGTGGCGCGCGCGGCCGCACCGACGTTCCGAAAATCGTCGATTGGTATATGGATGGCAAGATCGAGATCGACAGCCTGATCACCCATATTCTGCCGCTGGAAGACATCAACAAGGGCTTCGATCTGATGCATTCCGGCGAAAGCATCCGCGCGGTGGTGGTGTATTGATCGGGATGGCCAAGGCGTTGAGATCAAGCGCCTTGGCCGTTTTTCTGCTGACACCCCTCGCCGCCTTTGCGGATGGCGCGGGGTTTTTGCGTTTCGAGTTCAACAGACAGGGGCTTGATCTGCCGCCCGCCGCGATTGCGAGCGCCCGCGTGATCAAGGATTTCAACAATCAGGATGCGCTGGATGTGACGCTTGCTCGGGAGTGGATCGCGGCGCTGGCGCGTTTCAGCGAAATGCCGCAGGGGCGGCAGATTTCAATCTTCATTTGCGGCAATCTGATTGCCGAGCCGCGCTTGCAGGACCAGATTTCCAAGGGCCGGTTCTTTTTGACGGGCGATCCCTATGTGATCCGCAAAGCGGCAGTGTTCTTGTCTGCGCGGTCTTGCACCACTGTGCCGCATTCGTGAGGTGAGGATACGGTATGGCGGCGACCCCGGGGGTGAAATTTCTGGAAAGCAAAGGCGTGGCGGTGACGCTGCACCCTTATGACTATAACCCGGATGCCGATGCGGTTGGCCTGGCCGCAGCCGCAGCATTGGGGCTGGACCCTGGCCTGACCCTGAAAACCCTGATGGTTGAGGTGGATGGTAAGCCCGCCTGCTGCGTCATCCCCTCGGATCGGCAGCTTTCGATGAAAAAGGTGGCGGCGGCTTTCCACGGCAAGGCGGCGGCTATGATGCCTCCCGTGAAGGCCGAAAAGCTGACCGGGTATCGGGTGGGCGGTATCAGCCCGTTCGGCTGCAAGCGGGTGGTTCCGGTGGCGATGGAAGCCGCGGTCTTTGGCGCGGAAAAGGTCTGGATCAATGCGGGCCAGCGCGGGTTGTTGTTGGGGATCGCTCCGGCGCAGGCTTTGGCGGTTTTGGGCGCGCAGGCGGTGGCTTTGATCGCCTGACTTCGGGTTGAACCTGCCCGCCAGCCCGTGCAGATTGGCGGTAGTATAGGGAGGATCACGATGAACGGTGCCGAAAGTCTGGTGAAAACGCTGCTGGCCTCGGATGTGGAGGTTTGCTTTGCCAATCCCGGCACCTCCGAGATGCATTTCGTGGCGGCGCTGGATCGCCACCCCGAGATGCGCTGCATCCTGTGTCTGTTTGAGGGCGGAGTGTCCGGCGCGGCGGATGGCTATTACCGGATGTCGGGCCGGGTGGCGGCGACCCTGCTGCATCTGGCCCCCGGCTTTGGCAATGCCTTTGCCAATCTGCACAACGCCCGCAAGGCGCAATCGGGTATCGTCAATGTGATGGGCGATCATGCCAGCTATCATCTGAAGCATGAAAGCCCGTTGAAGGGGGACACGGTGGGGATTTCTCAGGCAATTTCGCATTGGACGCGGGTGTCGGCGGATGCGACTTCGGTCGCGGTGGATGGGGCGGCGGCGGTGCAGGCGGCACGGTCGGCCAATGGCCAGATAGCGACGCTGATCCTGCCTGCGAACACGGCTTGGGAGGAGGCTGAAGGCGCTGCGGTGGCTGCGGCCCCACTTGCGCTGCGCAGGCCACGGGCAGCGGATGTGGCAGCAGCAGCGCGGGCGCTGATGGTGCCGGGGGCGGCGCTGATGGTGGATGGCGCGGCGCTTTATACCGAACTGGGGCAGGTGGCGGCGCGGATTGCGGGGGCTTCGGGCTGTCGGCTGATGGCGCCGTTTTTCTCGGCTCGGTCGCGTCGGGGGGCGGGGTCGGTGAAGATGCAGCGGCTGGCCTATGAGGTGGATACCAATGTCGGCATCCTCGCGGATAAGTCGGTGCTGGTTTTGTGTGGCACCCAACGGCCCACGGCGTTTTTCGCTTATCCGGGCAAGCCCAGCCTGCCGGAGTCGCCGGAGTGCCGGGTGATCGAGCTGTGTTCCATCGACATGGACTACGCTTGGACCTTGCAGGAGATTGCGCGGGAACTGGGGGCTGAGGCTGATCTGCCCGCCGAGGTTTTCCAACCGCTTGACCTGCCTGCGCTGCCTTCGGGGGCGATGAGCCTTGAGAAAGTCGGCCAAGCGATTGCGCATCTGATGCCGGAAGGCACAGTTGTGGTGAATGAGGCGATCACCTCGGGGCAGCCCGTTGGCCTGCCGATGGTGGGCGCGCGCGGCCATGATGTGCTGGTGACGATGGGCGGGGCGATCGGGCAATGCCTGCCCGCAGCGGTGGGGGCGGCGGTGGCGTGCCCCGAGCGCAAGATTTTGGCTTTGTCGGGCGATGGCTCGGCGATGTATACGCTGCAATCTTTGTGGACGATGGCGCGCGAGGGTTTGGATGTCTGCGTGGTGATCTTTGCGAACCGCACCTACAAAATCCTGCATGGCGAGTTGGTCAATGTCGGCGTTGCGGATGTCGGGCGCAATGTGAACCGGATGTTTGATATGGTGGACCCATCTTTGGACTGGGTGGCCTTGGCGCAGGGGCATGGCGTGGACGCGGTGCGGGCCACGACGGCGGACGAATTTGTCGCGGCCTTTGCCGGGGCTATGGCGATGCGCGGGCCGTTTTTGATTGAGGTGGTGTGCTGACGGGGATTTGTCTTGCCGCCCGTGGGAAGGGGGTTTCACACCCCCACCTGATTTCCCCAAGAGGAAATCAGGCCCCCCGTGAGATATTTGCGCACAGAGGATGACAATTTTAGACAAAGTTTAGCGAATTAGCTTTGGCGGTTTTCCCTATCCGTCGCAGCGGTTTTCGGGCATCACCACAGGAAAAGCGAGGGCCTCATGTCAGCCAATATGACGACGATTGCCGGGCGGACGCCGCGGTTGGCGGTGTTGATCGACGCAGATAACGTGCCTGCGCGCCATGCGGTGGCGATTTTGGATGAGATTGCCAGCTTTGGCGATCCGTCTTTGCGCAGGGTATATGGAGACTGGTCGTCTCAGGCTTTGACCCAGTGGAAGGAAGCCGCGCGCGATCTGGGGCTGGTGATGCATCAGCAATCGGCCAATACCAAGGGCAAGAACGCATCGGATATTGGCTTGGTGATTGACGCGATGGATATTTTGCACGCAGGAAAAGTCGATGGCTTTGTGCTGGTGTCTTCCGATAGCGATTTCACCCGGTTGGCCAGCCGCATCCGCGAGGATGGCTTGCAGGTGATCGGGATCGGCGAATCCAAGACGCCGGATTCGTTGCGGAAAGTCTGCAACCGGTTTGTGTTTATCGAGAATATCATCAGCGGGTCCGACGTGGTTGAAGCCAAGCCCGGCAAGCCCGATGCCGCGCGTGAGCCGGTGGCGGCGGGTAAGCAATCGGCGGCGCAGGCTATTCCATTGATCAGCGATGCGATGAAAAAGATCGACCCGGATCAGGATGATTACTCGCTGGGGCAGTTGGGGCAGGTGATCACCCAGTTGCATCCCGATTTTGACCCGCGCAGCTATGGGTCGGCCAAGCTGTCGGATTTGCTGCGCAAAACCGGGCGGTTTGAGGTGTTTCAGGGGCTGAACAACGCAATGAAGGTCCGGGATAAGGCCTAGACATGGCGCAAAGGAATGCATTGCTGCGCAGTGCTGAAACTAATCTTCCGATGCCGCGTAACTGACAAACACGCAGGGAGACATAAAAGTGAAAATTTCCGCGCCCGTCTTAACGATACTGACGTTCATGGCGTCAGCGACAGCGGCTTGCGCCCACATTGGCGGCATATCGGGTGGTTTTGCCAGCGGCTTCTTCCACCCGATTTTGGGCTGGGACCATGTTGCCGCCATGGTTGCTGTGGGTATCTGGGGCGCTTTTTTAGGCCGCCCTGCGCTATGGCTGCTGCCCATCCTGTTTCCGATGATCATGGCCTGCGGCGCGGCACTGGGCATTGCCGGCGTATCCTTGAGCCATGTTGAAACCGGCATTGCATTGTCCAGCGTGGTGCTTGGGCTTCTGGTGCTGTTTGGTGTCAGAACACCGCTATGGGTCGCTTGTATTGTGATCGGTATCTTCGCGGTCTGTCACGGCTATGCGCATGGGGTTGAATTGCCGGAGGCGTCAAATCCGTTCTCGTTTGCGATTGGCTTCATTGTCAGCACCGGGCTTTTGCACCTGTGTGGTATCGGGATTGGCTATCTGACCAAATATCAGGGCGGCAAGATCGTGGTGCGTGCCAGTGGGGCGGTGATCGCTTTGGTGGGCACCGCGTTTCTTGGGGGCGCGATGTGAAGTTCGGCATCGCCCGCTGGGCGGCAGCTTTAGGGCTGTGGCCTAGTGTATCTTTTGCGCATAGCATGGGGAACTCTGTCGGCTATCAGCTGACGCTGGAATCAATGCTGGAGTCGATTAATTCTCCGGTTATTCCTTTGTTATTGATCGGCTTTGCGGTTTTGGCCGGAACCAGTGGTGCGGATCGGGCAAGGCTTGCAGCGGGCTTCTTTGTGGCGGGGCTGCTGGCGGGTATCCCAGCCGCCACCGCTTTGGGGGCTTACGGTGCGATTGGCGGTCTGATTGTCGGGGCTTTGTGCAGTTTGGTAGCCGCAGCCAGCATCAGCGCTACGCCAAGGTTTGTGCTGCCTGGGTTGAGCTTTGTGGCGGGTCTTGTGGCGACGATCTACAATCTTGATGGCCACGCTGTGCCGTCGCTGCCGATTGCGGTGCACTTTGGCGTTGTTTTGGGGCCATTTATCACCGGCCTCGCGCTCGCCAGTTGGATCGTCCTTATATTGGAGACGAACCAGAAGGGTTGGGTGCGGATCCTGTTTCGGATTTTCTCGTCGTGGTGCTTTGCCGCCAATGTGATCTATCTGGCGTTTCAGGTGAAATCCGGGGGTTAATCCGCGATTTCTACTGTCGCCCAAGTCTCAAAACATACGCCATTCGCCAGCGCCATGATGCCAATGGTGGCGCGGCCGCCGAGACCTGCGTCGCGGCCGAAGACCTCGACGAACAGGTCGGACATGCCGGAGGATACCTTGTGCACGTCTTCATAATCCGGGGTGCAGACCACGAAGTTGAGGGTGCGGACAATGGACTTTACTTTATCGAGTGAACCGACTGCTTGCCGGATGCCGCCCAGCACGTTCAGCCCGGTCTGGCGGGCGGCGGCATAGCCTTGTTCGGTGGTCAGGTTCTGGCCCAAGCGCCCCTTGTGAGTGATCTGGCTGCCGATTTGGGCGACGTGGCCCGACAGAAACAGCAGACTTCCGATCGGGTGATAGAGCTTCATCGTGCCGTAGTCGGCACCATAATAGCCGATTCTATCAAAATCGGGCAAGTCGAGGCCCATGTGCAGGGCCATGGCTTCGGGTTGCATCTTAGCCTCCGATCAGTTTGCAGGTGATCTCTTGGGTGGATTTGGAGAGGGCATCGGTGGGGCCATCGACGATGCCGCAATCGAGCAGGTTGTTCTCGTCGGTGATGCGGGCCGAATAGACGTTCACATTGACCATCGGGGTTTCGACGTTGCCGATGGGACCGCCTATAAGGCTGTGGCCGATGGAAATGGTTTGCTCGTTCGGCCAGACGGTGGCTTGTTCCGCGCCAAGGTAAAGCTGGCCCATCTCGTTGACAGGCAGCACGTTTCCCGTCGCCGGATCGCCCCAGAAATAGCTGGAGACGATGACCATTTCGCCCGACTCTTGCAGTTTGGTGGCGGAGGCGGCATCGAAGCTGATGTGCAGGGTAACATTGGTTTCTTGCGCTGTGGCCGGGGTGGCGAGCAGGGCGGTGAGGATCAGGGCTTTCATCGCAAGGCTCCTGCGGGGTTCTCGGAAACTATTGCGGTGGGGTTTGGCTTTGGCAAGTGTTTCAAGCCGGGTCGATCTGCAGCCAGACGCCACCTTCGGGGCGCAGGGTCAGGATCATCACCGGCTTGGGGTCGCGTCCGGGGAGGCGGCTGAATTTGAAGCGGGCGAGCAGGGTGGCGAGGATGATCACCGCCTCTTGCAGCGCGAAAGATGCGCCGATGCAGATGCGCGGGCCGTCACCGAACGGCAGGTAGGCGAAGCGATCAATGGCTTTCGGGTCGGCAAAGCGAGCGGGGTTGAAAGCGTCGGGGTCTTTCCACAAAGCGTGATGGCGGTGCAGGGCATAGATCGGCAGGATCACGGTGTCGCCTTTGCGGACTTCGCGGCCCAACAGGGTATCGGGGGCTTGGGCGGTGCGCGACAGGAAGGCGGCGGGTGGATACATCCTCAGGGCTTCATCGACGATGCGGCGGGTGAGGGGAAGGTTGGCGATATCGGCGACGGTGGCGGCGCGATCACCCAAGGCGGCTTGCGC
>JBKJTI010000028.1:0-27439 GCA_046590425.1 Cypionkella sp.
CCCGCAGCCAGAAGGGCCCAAAAGCGAAACAAACTCGCCCTTCGCCACGCCAAGATCAAACGATTTCACCACTTGGTTCGCGCCAAAGGATTTTTGCAGCGCGGAAAGGTCCAGATAAGCCATCAGCGCGGCATCCTTGTGTGTTTGGAGAATTTGGTGGCCAACTGGATCAGCATCATGCAGGCCCAGGTCAAAGCGAAGGTCATCACGGCCAAAGCCGCCGGTTCATAGGCTTTGTTGCCGCCCGCCCAGACCAGATATGGCCCAAACGCAGGCCGATCCAGCAGCGCCGCAAAGACATATTCGCCGATCACGATGGCAAAGGTCAAAAACGCCCCCGACAGCACCGCCACCAGCACATTCGGCAAGATCACCTTTGCCAGCACAGTGATCCACCCCGCGCCAAGGCTCTGCGCCGCCTCAGTCAGCGTGCGCAGATCAATCGCCGCGAGGCCCGTATCGACGGCACGGTACATATAGGGCAGCGCCAGCACCGCATAGCCACACATCAGCAGGAAATCGGTGCCCAAGGTCGTACCCGTCAGCGGCAACCAACTGGAAGTATTGAACAAACGGATATAGCCGAACACGATCACAATCGGCGGGATCACCAAGGGCAGCAGGGTGATGAACTCCATGAACGGGCGGAGACGCGGCAGTTTCAGCCGCACCCAGAACACCGTCGGCACCACCACCAGCACGCCAAACACAATCGTCAGACACGCCATCAGCACCGAATAACCAAAGGTCGCCTGAAACTGCGGATCACCCATCACCGACCGATACGCATCCAGCGAATATTCCCCCCGCCGCATCTTCAGCGAGAATTCCAACATCCCGACCAGCGGCAGGAAGAAATACACCACACCGACCGCAATCGCGGCCCAAGCAAGGATACGCTTCATTTGATCCACCTCTCAGAGCGGGTCCTCATCACCACATAGACGCCGTTGGAAATACCGGTGATCACGATCATGCCAAAGGCCAGTGCATAGCCCAAATGCGGGTCTTGCAGCACATCGCCGCGAATTTGGTTGAACAGCAGGATCGGCGCGATCGACAAAAGCGACCCCGTCAAGGCAATCGCCGTCGCCACCGCGCCAAAGGCATTGGCGAACAAAAGCGCCAGCGTCCCCAGCAGCGACGGCCCCAACACAGGCAGCGCTACCATACGCCAATACTGGCCCCCGGTTGCGCCCAAAACCTCTGCCGCCTCGCGCCACTCGCGCTTTAGCCCGTCAATCGCAGGCGTGATGATCAGCACCATCAGCGGGATCTGGAAGAACACATAGGCCGCGACCAGCCCCCAGAAGCTGATCATATTAAAGCCCAAAGCGTAGATATTCACCCCGAACCAGTCGCGCAGCAGCAGCGTCACGAAGCCCACCCGGCCCAAAGTCGCCACATAGGCAAAGGCCAACGGCACCCCAGCGAAATTCGAAGTCACCCCCGAAAACGTCATCACAATACCGCGCAGCCAAGCGGGCAAGCCGCCCAAAACCACCGCCATGGCAATCGCAAACCCTAAAGCGCAGCCGATCAGGGCCGAGGCAAAACTCAGCCGGATCGACAACCAGAACGCATTGACAATTTCGGGTGTGAACAGATTGAAAATATTTTTCAGCGTAAAGCCACCCGCGTCATCGACAAACGCCCCCGCCACGATATTTGCGGTGGGCATCAGCAAGAACAGCAGCGCGAACAGCAAAAATGGCAATACCCCCAGGACGTTCCACGGCAGGGCGCGCCAAAGGCGGGAACTTCTCATCTATCTGATCCTAAAAAGAAACCCGCCCCCAACCAACAGGCCGAGGGCGGGCAAAGGGTTTACTCGACCTTGACGCCGACGACCGAATCCCAACCAGCGGTCACGGCCTCTTTATGCGCAGCTTGCTCTTCCAAAGTCGGGAACACGGCTTTCTCATAAGCAGCGGCTGGCGGCAGTTTTGCCAGCATATCCGCCGGGATCACGTCGCGCTTGGCCAGATCGTTGAAGCGGATCGGGTGGCAATAGCCGTTCAACCAGCCGAGTTGACCTTCATCCGAATACAGGTATTCCATCCAGAGTTTTGCGGCATTCGGGTGCGGCGCGTAAGCCGAAATCGCCTGCACATAGACGCCCGCCAAAGTGCCCGACGCCGGGATGATCACTTCAGCTTTCGGGTTGCCTGCAAGGGTGTCGCGCCAAGCCAAGGCGTTGTAATCCCAAGCCGCAACGATCGGGGTAGCCCCCTGCGCAATCGTCCCGGTCTTGCCGGAAACTGGCACGAAATTGCCCGCTTTGTTCAGCGCACCCATGAACTCCAGCCCCTTGGCGGCCGAGTCAGCCCCCGGAGCAGCCCCCATCGCCATGCCAGCCGACATCACCGACATCAGGCCTTGGTTGCCCGAACGCGGATCGCCAGTTAGCGCGAAAGCGCCTGCATATTCCGGCTTCATCAGGTCCGACCAATCGGCGGGGATGTTCTTGACCATATCGGTGTTCACGATGAACGCCATCACGCCGTAATAGTCTCCGTACCAGAAGCCATCGGCATCCTTGGCGCTGTCCGGGATGCTGTCCCAGGTGCTGACTTTATACGGCTGGATCAGACCTTCTTCTTTGGCAGCCGGGCCAAACGACAGGCCCACGTCCAGCACGTCCGGCGCTTGCGGGCCGGTGTTGCCTTTGTTGGCGCGCACGGCTTCCAGCTCATCCGCCGAGGAACCGTCCGGGTTCAATTCGTTAACAGCGATCTCGGGGTATTTCTTTTTGAAGCCTTCGATCACGGCACCATAGCCACACCAATCATGCGGCAGCGCGATCGTGGTCAGGTTGCCTTCAGCTTTCGCCGCAGCGGTGATTTCGTCCAAGCTTTGCGCCTGCGCAGCACCAGCCACCAGCATCGCCAGCAGGCTTGCGCCCGAGGTCAGGGTTTTGAAAACGGTCATGGAAATCTCCTGTTAAGCCGACCCGCCGGGGATAGCCGCGACGGTTGCTGAAGCGGTGATTTAGGGCGGCTGCATGACGGATAGGTAACGGAGTGATGAAGTTTCCATGTCACAGCAAAGACTTGCGCAACGCCGTCTTTGTTACCCAACCGTCACAGCCCCGACAACCAACCGTCACGAATCCGGCGTATCAGCCCCCCTAACCAAAAGGGGGCCGCAATGCTCAAGGTCGAAAACGTCACACGCCTGTTCGGTCACAAAGCCGCCGTGGACCGTGTCAGCTTTGAAATCGACCGCTCGGCTTTTGTCGGCGTGATCGGGCGTTCTGGGGCGGGAAAATCCACTCTGCTGCGGATGATGAACCGCCTGACCGATGCCTCGTCGGGCGAGATCATCTTTGAAGGCCGCAATTTATTAACTCTGAATGGCGCGGAGAAACGGGCATGGCAGGCCCAATGCGCGATGATTTTCCAGCAGTTCAATCTGGTGCCACGGATGGATGTGGCCTCAAACGTGCTGCACGGGCTGTTGAACCAGCGCTCGACCTTCGCCACCATGTTCAACCTGTGGTCGGATGCCGACATCACCCGCGCCATGCAGATTCTCGACCGTCTCGGCATCGCCGAACAAGCCACCAAACGCGCCGAAGCCCTGTCGGGAGGACAACAACAACGCGTCGCCATCGCCCGCGCGCTGATGCAAGACCCCAAGGTCATCCTCGCCGATGAACCCATCGCCAGCCTTGATCCGATGAACGCCCAAGTGGTGATGGACGCTTTGCGCCGCATCCATGAAGAAGACGGTCGCATGGTGATCGCCAACCTGCACACGCTGGATACCGCGCGCCGCTACTGCGACCGGGTGATCGGCATGCGCGATGGCCGCGTGGTGTTCGACGGAACGCCCGATCAACTGACCACCGGCGTTGCCCGCGACATCTACGGCGCCGATGCCAACTTCAACGAATCCGCCACATCGACCGCCATCAGCGGCCCGAAAGACGCGGCCTATGCCGATGCGATGCTGGCCTGACCCAAACCCAAGTTTACCAAGGCCCCCAACGGGCCATAACCGGAGACGACCATGAAAAAGCTGCTTGCCGTTCTGGCTGCCACCACCTGCATCACCTCTGCCCATGCGCAAGAGTTGAAAGAATTCAACATCGGCATCCTGGGCGGCGAGAACGCCCAAGACCGCATGACCTCGAACGAATGCTACCGCGCCGCGATTGAAAAAGAGCTGGGTGTTCCGGTCAAAGTCTTTACCCCGGCCGATTATGACGGCGTGATCCAGGGCCTGCTCGGCGGCACCCTTGATATGGCATGGCTGGGTGCTTCGGCCTATGCAAAGATCTACCTGACCGACCCGAAAGCCGTGGATGTTCAGCTGACCAAGCAAAACCTCGACGACTCGACCGGCTATTACTCCATCGCCTTCGCCCGCGCTGACTCGGGCGTCAAGACCGTGGAAGACGCCAAGGGCAAGAAATTCGCTTTTGGCGAGCCGAACTCGACCTCGGGCTACCTCGTGCCTGCGGCTGAGATGATCGCAGCGTACGGCCCCTTGGACAAATTCTTCAGCGAAGTGAAATTCTCGGGCGGGCATGAGCAAACCATCGTCGGCGTTGCCAATGGCGATTTCGACGCGGGCGTGTCCTGGGCCGATGGCATCGGCAACTGGGAAGACGGCTATGCTTCGGGCGCTTTCCGCAAAGCCGCCGATGCAGGCTTGGTTGACATGAACAACCTCGTGGAAATCTGGCGCTCCAAGATGATCCCCGAAGGCCCGATGGTGGTGCGCGCCGCACTTCCGGCTGACGTGAAAGACAAAGTCACCAAGCTGACCGCTGACCTTTGGGAGGTCGACGCAAAATGCGCATACGGCGTGGCTGCGGGCGATGCGAAAGACTTCGTCCCCGCCACCCACGACATGTATCTCGGCATTGTCGAAGCCCGCAAGCTTTCTGGCGAGTAATTTCAGCACCATCTGCCGGGCCCGCGCAAGCGAGTCCGGTTTTTCATTGGAGGCCACATGGTTGACATCACTTTTGCCCCCCCCCAAGGCCCTCGCCCGAACCTCGCCAACCCGACCGAAGCCTATATCCATCAGGCCCGTCGCAAACGGCTCTATGGCTTTATCCTGCTGATGCTGTTCGTCGCGCTCATGGCCTCCGGCTTTAAGACAGCCCAAGACCGCAACGCCGGTGATTTCCTGTCCGGCCTGCACCAAGTCGGTGCCTTCCCCGCCGAAGTGCTCTCGGAAGCTTGGAAAAACCGCGTCAACCTGGCCGCCCTGCTGTGGGAATATCTGCCCTCGCTGATTGAGACCATCAACATCGCCGCTGCCGCCACCCTGCTGGGCGGCGCATTCGGCGCGTTCCTTGCGCTTGGCTCCACCCGCCACCTTGCGCGTTTCCCCGCCCTGACCCCGCTGTTCCGCCGCTCTGCTGACATCATGCGCGCCATCCCCGAGATCGTCATCGCCCTTGTGCTGATCTTCATCTTGGGCGGTGGCCCGGTGCCCGCCGTACTCGCCATCGCCTTCCACACCGCAGGCGCTTTGGGCAAACTGTTCTCGGAATCCGCTGAAAACGCTGATCTGAAACCCGTCGAAGGTCTGGCATCTACCGGCGCGTCATGGGGCCAGCAGATCTGGCTTGGCATCATCCCGCAAGTTGCCCCGAACTGGCTGTCCTATGCCCTGCTTCGGTTTGAGATCAACATCCGCGCCTCCGCCATCCTTGGCTTCGTAGGCTCAGGCGGCATCGGCTATGATCTGAAACTGGCGATGCAATGGGGCGGTGGCAAATACGATCAGGTTGTCGCCATTTTCGCTTTGTTGTTCTGCGCCATCGTGGTCTTCGACCAACTCTCAGGGTTCGCCCGCAATCGCTTGGTAAAGGGCCAGTAAGATGACCGACGCCACCCAGTTCGGCACCACCTACGCCACCGTGCAGCGCCAGTTCAAGACCCGCCGCCTGACCGCCTATGCGATCCCGGTGCTGCTGCTGATCTACCTCAGCTACCTGTTCGTAAGCTTCGATATCCCCGGCCTCGCCGCCCGCGCCCGGATGGACAATGCCAAGATCCTGCTGTCCGATTTCGTCGCCTATAAAACCCATGTCACCCGCGACAACCGCAGCGACAAGGTCAGCGTTTCGATTGAGGGCGAGGCGAAATCGACCTTTCAACCCAGCCAATACCCGGCTTGGGTGAAGGTCAACGGTGAGGTCACCACCATCGACCTCGGCAAAGACAACATCGTCACCTATGACGCCCAAGGCGCGCGCTACAACGTCCCCGGCTATGGTCTGATCGACATCCAGCCCGAAGGCGGCAAGCTCAAGCTGACAGCACCCACGCCGATCCCCGACTGGATCAACGTCAGCGACACCCGCATCTCCGTCACCACGCCGCAAGGCCGCTTCGCCTATTCACGCTCCAAGGTCGAGACGTTCAAATACCAACCCGGCTGGGCCCTGTTCTTCTTCACCCTCGACAGCCCATTCTACGGAAAATCCTATGGTCAGTTGACCGCCATGCTGGGCGGCGAGCGTATCGACCCCGCCCGTAGCAACCTCAGCTATATGGCGTCAGAGTTCTGGCATAACAAACAATGGCACCACGGCGATGTGGCTTGGGCCTTGTTTGAAACCGTGCTGATGGCCTTCCTCGGCACCATGGGCGCGGCCCTCATCGCCCTGCCCTTGGCCTTTCTCGCCGCCAGCAACTTCACCCCATTCCGCACCGTGCGCTTCGCCTTCCGCCGCCTGTTCGACTTCGTGCGCGGCGTCGATGGCCTGATCTGGACGATCATCCTCTCCCGCGCCTTCGGCCCCGGCCCGATGACAGGGGCTTTGGCCATTCTGATCACCGACAGCGGCACCTTCGGCAAAACCTTCTCGGAAGCGCTGGAAAACATCGACGAAAAACAAGTCGAAGGCATCCGCAGCACAGGCGCGGGCCCCCTGCAACGCGCCCGCTTCGGCGTGCTGCCGCAAATCGCCCCGATCCTGCTTTCCCAAGTGCTCTACTACCTCGAATCCAACACCCGCTCTGCCACTGTGATCGGTGCCATCGTCGGCGGCGGCATTGGACTGTTGTTGACCCAAGCCATCATCACCCAAAAAGATTGGGAGGATGTTGCCTATTACATGATCCTGATCGTGCTGATGGTGATGGCAATGGATACATTCTCCGGTTGGCTGCGCCGCAAACTGATCGGGCGGTAAAACAAACGCCGCGCCGCAGTCGAATTGCTCTTTTCAAAAATACTCCCGCCGGAGGCTCCCGCCTTTTCAGCCCAACCACCCGATAACCAGATGCCGCCCTCGGGGGCATCGAGCCCCCTCCTGCGGCGGCTGCCGCTGGAAAGTTCAAACCACCCGCGCAATCTTTTCCCGGCAGCGCCGTTCAAAGGGGCTCGATGCCCCTGCGGACGGCCCCTACGTTGAGGTCAAATCGTTAACAGGGGCTGTACAGGTTCCCCTAACCCATTGAAACCACATAGGCCTGCCCCCTGTCCACGCGTAGACAAGAAAGCCGAAAATGACCAAACTCTCCCCAAACTCCCCAACGATCCACCCAGACTGCCAGATCAAAAACGCAAGTTTCGGCGCCTTCTGCGAGGTCGGCCGCTTCAGCCGCATCCTGAACACCACCTTTGAAGATTACAGCTACTGCGACCAATTCTGCGATATCACCAATACCTTGGTCGGCAAATTCGCCAATATCGCCGCGATGACAAGGATCGGGCCCACCGACCACCCAATGCAAAACGCCTCCCTGCACCATTTCCTCTACCGCAGCAGCGCTTATTGGGAAGATGCCGCCGACGATGAAGCTTTCTTCGCAAAACGCCACGCCCGCCGCACCACAATCGGCCCCGATACCTGGATCGGCCACGGCGCGATCATCAAACCCGATGTGACCATCGGTGCCGGTGCCGTGATTGCCAGCGGCGCGGTGGTGACCAAAGACGTCGCCCCCTACATGATCATGGCAGGCCTGCCCGCCACCCCACTGCGCGCCCGCTTCCCCGCGCAGATCGCCGAGCGCCTGCAAGCCCTCGCGTGGTGGGATTGGAGTCACGATCTGCTCCGCGAGGCCCTGCCTGATTTCCGCAGCTTGCGCGTTGAGGCTTTTCTGGAGAAGTACCGCGGCTGACCTCCACCCAAGTGTCACCCTCGGGGCCATCGAGGCCCCTCCTGCGGCGTTACCACGGCAGGTTAAAACGCCGGCAAAACCTATCCCCGGCAGCGCCGTTCAAAGGGGCTCGATGCCCCTGCGGACGGCCCCTGTTTATCGGTCCGACTGGCCGAGACGCCCGAGGGTGTTAAAGATTCGTCAAATCCACAGTGCTAATAGATTGAAACTTAACAAACAAAAAGATCCCAAGTTGGGACCCTATTCTGCCGCCAACCGCAACGCCTCGGGCTGGCTGACAAACCGCCGCGCGGCCTCACCCGCTAAATAGCTCAGCCGCCCCGCCGAAATCGTCGCCTCAATGCCGCGCGTTTCCGCGTTCACGATCACCATATCGGCGCGCAGGCCCGGCTCCAGACGACCCCGATCTACCAGCCGCATGATCTCCGCCGGGCGCGACGACACCAACGCCCAAGCCTGCGCCAGACCCATCACCCCGCGGTCCACCAAGCCCCAAATCGCCAAGGGTAGCGCCGGGATGTGATAATCCGACACCAGCGCATCACAAAGGCCATCCGACACCAAAGCCAGTGCCGAGACATTGCCCGCCTGCGAGCGCCCCCGCACCACATTGGGCGCACCCATGATCACCGGGCTCATCATCGCATGCGCCGCCGAAGCCGCGCGGCGGGTCAGCGGAAACTCGGCAATCTTCGCGCCGATCATCGAATAAAATTCCCGCGTCTCACCATCCGGGTCGTCATGGCTGCCATACAGCACGCCCAAGGCGTCGAAGGTCTCGGCCAAGGTGCACAGGCTGCGCGGCACTTCTTTGGCGCGGGCGGCGGCGGCCTCAATAGCTTCGGCCAATTCCTCAGCAGTCTTGCCAACCTTGCGCGCCCAGGCGGCGAAATCGGTGGGGGCGATGCGGGCCATGTGCAGGCCTTCGGACAGGTGATCGTTGAACACCACATAGCCAATCCGGTGCCGTTTGACGGCGGCAATCAGGCGTGTGGTCTCAGTCACCAGATGCGTCTCGGCGCGGATTTGCAGGCGCAAATCGGTCAGGGATTGCGCGCGGTAGCTGTCCAGCGCCACCATCAAAGCCTCGGCATGATCGGGGCCACGGTGGCCGCCTTCCCAACTCCAGCCCTGCGCCAGATAAGCGGTGGTGACGCCGTGCGCTGCGGCCTCGCGGTCAAACGAGGCGAGGCCAGCGGCAAGCGGAAACGGCGCCGAGGGGCGCGGGGCCATATGGCGCTCGAACCCGTCGCCATGCAGGTCAATGATGCCGGGCAGGATCAGAAATCCCGACAGGTCGACCTCGGGCAAAGGGCCTCGGGTGACCTTGCCATCCGCCAGCCCTATGGAGCGCTGCTGCATCGCACCCTCGCGCAGAATATGCGCGCCGGTCAGTCGCAGGGGGGGCAAGGGCAGCGGCATTTCGGGCTCCGGGAACGAGGGCAACTGGGGGTTGTCGGCTGAAATACCAGTGCCACGCAACGGGGTTATGACAGTTTATCCACAGTTTCCCCGGCGTCAGCACCTTCTGGCGAGACGGTTAAAGTCACGCGGTCACCTGCGAACCATGTGGTGCCGAACTCGATGGGCTGCCGTGCGGCGTCGATATTGACTGCGACGGAGCGCAGCAGCGGCGCGCCTTGGGTCAGGCGCAGATGCAGCGCCAACAGCGCATCTGCGGAAATCGCTGTGATGCGGGTTTGCGCACGGGTGTAGTCGGTGATGCCCGCCTCAGCCAATGCGGCGGTGACGGAACCAAGGCGGGTCATTGCATCCAGCAGATCAGGGAAGCGGGTGGCGGGGAAGATCGAGCGGAACATCGCCAGAGGGATGCCATCGGCGAGGGAGAGGCCCTCGACGACCTGCACCAAAGCACCTGTGGGGAGGTGCAGGGCTGCGGCTTCGCCAGTGTCAGCGGGGCGGGTTTCTTGCCGCAGAATGTGCCGGGAGGGGGTGCGGCCCGAGGCCAGCACGTTTTGGTGAAAACGCACCCGGCGGCTGAGGGCGTAATCGGTGAGGGTGGCGGTGACGAACACGCCCGCGCCACGGCGGGCATGAACCGCGCCTGCCTCGGCCAAGGCCGCCAAAGCATGGCGGACGGTGTGGCGGTTGACGCCGAAGCGGGCGGCCAGAGCGGCTTCTGTCGGCAGTTTGTCACCGGGGCGGTAGTGGCCTGACCCGATCTCGGCGGTGAGGGTTTCGGCGATGGATCGCCAGATTGTGGGCTTTGTCACGAAAGTTTCACATGCATTTTGCAGCTTCCTCGGATAATGATTTGTCTAGTTGTATAGCTCATTAGACAACTTTGCAAGATGTCGGGATCAAGATGACGCAAACACCGCTTGAAGCTCCAACCCCAAGCCCTGAGACTTTGGCGGGCCGCAGGGCCTGGATGGGCCTGCTGGCCCGCGCCAAGCCCGCGCGGCTGGCCGATTTGTTCCCCGAAGTACCGGCGCATGACCTGCTGCGTGCGCCCGAGATTGGCGCTGTGATGGTTCGGGGTCGGATTGGCGGCACCGGGCAGCCGTTCAATTTGGGCGAGATGACAGTGACGCGTTGCGCTTTGCGGCTTGGTTCTGGTGCGGTTGGCCATGCCCATGTGCAGGGCCGAGACAAAAGCCATGCGCTGCGCGCGGCGGTGGTGGATGCCTTGATGCAGACCGATCAGGCCGAGGCTTTGCAAGCTGCGGTGCTGGCACCGTTGCAGGCCGAGGAGGTTGCGCGGCGGGCCAATCGGGCGGCGAAAGCGGCGGCGACGAAGGTGGAGTTTTTCACGCTGGTGCGGGGAGAAGACCAATGAATGACGCGTTGTTGGGCGGGTTTGCTGAGGCTCCGGTGCAGTCATCGCATGCGTTTCGTGCGGCGTTGACCGTGCTCTCGCAACCGGGGGAGATTCGCGAATTGAGCGGGGCTGTGCCTCCTGCGCCGATGTCGGTGGCGGCGGGGGTATTGTTGTTGACGTTGTGCGATGGCACGACGCCGCTGCATCTGGCGGGGGTATATGACTGCGCGCCGGTGCGCGACTGGATCACCTTTCACTGTGGCGCGCCGTTGGTCACGGCAGAGCAATCTGTGTTCGCTTTGGGCGATTGGGCGGCGTTGCAGCCCCTGGGACGGTTCGCGATTGGCTTGCCGGATTACCCCGACCGAGCGGCAACGCTGATTGTCGAGATGCCTGCGCTGGAAGCCAAAGGTGCGGCCCTGCGCGGGCCTGGGATTGCCGATGTGGCATATCTCTCTCTGCCAGAGATGGCAGCGTTTCAGGCCAATCGGGTGCTGTTCCCACTGGGGTTCGATTGCTTCTTCACTTGCGGCACCCGCGTGGCCGCCCTGCCCCGATCAACCCATGTGGAGGCGGTCTGATGTATGTCGCAGTAAAGGGCGGTGAGCGCGCGATTGACAATGCCCATGCGTGGCTGGCCGAGGAGCGCCGTGGCGATCCGGGTGTGGCGGAGTTGTCGGCGGCACAAATCCGCGAGCAACTGGCGCTGGCGGTCAACCGGGTGATGGCGGAAGGATCGTTGTATGATCCTGACCTCGCCGCCTTGGCGATCAAGCAATCGCGCGGCGATCTGATTGAGGCGATTTTCCTGCTCCGGGCGTACCGGACCACCCTGCCCCGGCTGGGCGCGTCTTGCCCGGTCGCGACCGCGCAGATGGCAGTAATTCGGCGGATTTCGGCGACGTTCAAGGATTTGCCGGGGGGCCAGGTTCTGGGGCCAACCTTCGATTACACCCACCGTCTGCTGGATTTCAAACTGGCGGCGGAAGGCGAGGTTGCGCATGCCGCGACCGCTCCGGCCGCGATGGAGGCGGTGCCGCATGTGATGGCGATGCTCGACCGCGATGGCATGATCGAAGCGGAACCTGAGGGTGATGACGTGCCTGCGGATTTGACGCGTGAACCGATGGAATTGCCGGGATCGCGTGCGCTGCGCTTGCAGGCGATAACACGGGGGGATGAGGGCTTTATTCTGTCAATGGCCTATTCGACGCAACGCGGCTACGGACGCACCCATGCCTTTGTCGGCGAGTTGCGGATCGGGGCTGTGGCGGTGGAAATGGAGATTCCCGAGTTGGGATTTGCCGTGGAGATTGGCGAGATTGAGCTGACCGAATGTGAAACGGTGAACCAGTTCAAGGGCAGCAAGACCGAGCCGCCGCAGTTCACCCGAGGCTATGGCTTGGTGTTCGGGCAGACTGAGCGCAAGGCGATTGCGATGAGCCTGGTGGATCGCTCCTTGCGGTGGGCGGAACTGGGGGAGGATTACACAGGAGCCCCGGCACAGGATGAAGAATTCGTTTTGATGCACGCCGATAACGTGCAGGCGACGGGCTTCCTCGAACACATCAAGCTGCCGCATTACGTCGATTTCCAATCCGAACTGGAATTGGTGCGCCGTCTGCGTGCACAAGCTTTCGCCAGTCGGGCGGCTGCGGAATGACTGCCGTCTTGATCCCCCACCTAAGGCGCGTCCCTCACCCTAACCCTCTCCCAAAGTGGGAGAGGGAACAGCGTCGTCCTGCTCATACTGCGGGGAGCCTTGTGTTGTTAACAAAATCCTCACCCTGTTTCAGCGATGCTCTGCAACATCCAGAATCCCCTCTCCCACTTGGGGAGAGGGTTAGGGTGAGGGGGCAGATGCGCCAAAACCAAATTCAGACCGCAGAGGCGCGCGTGCTGCGCCAGAACCTGACCGAGGCTGAGCGGGCGTTATGGGCCGCGCTACAGGATCGCCGCTTTCTCGGGCTGAAATTTCGCCGCCAGGCATCGATTGGCCCGCAGATCGTTGATTTCCTCTGCGTCGAGCGGCGGTTGATCCTTGAGGTGGACGCGTTTGCGGCGCCACCCATTGCGGCCTGGCTGGCAGCGCAAGGTTATCGGCTGATCCGTCTGCAACCCCTTGAGATTTTGACCAACCTGCCGGGCTGTTTGCAGCATCTGGCTGAGGAGCTTGCCCAATGACGATGCATGTCACCCCCGGCCCCGACATAGAGGTCGCTTACAACTTCGCCTATCTCGATGAGCAGACCAAGCGGATGATTCGGCGTGCAATCCTGAAAGGCGTGGCGGTGCCGGGCTATCAGGTACCGTTTGCCAGCCGCGAGATGCCGATGCCTTACGGTTGGGGGACCGGTGGCGTGCAGGTGACTGCGGCTTGTCTGACACCGGATGACACGCTGAAAGTGATTGACCAAGGTGCCGATGACACCACCAATGCGGTGTCCATCCGCAAGTTCTTCCAGCGCACCGCTGGGGTTGCGGTGACGGAGGCCACGGCTGACGCCACGCTGATCCAGACCCGCCACCGCATCCCGGAAGCCGCGCTGACCACAGGGCAAGTTCTGGTCTATCAGGTGCCGATTCCCGAGCCGTTGCGGTTTCTGGAACCGCGCGAGACCGAAACCCGCAAGATGCATGAGTTGGAAGAATACGGGCTGATCCACGTCAAACTCTATGAGGATATCGCGCGGCACGGCACCATCGCCACCTCTTACGCTTATCCGGTCAAGGTTGAGGGCCGCTATGTGATGGACCCCTCGCCGATCCCGAAATTTGATAACCCAAAACTGTCGAATAGCCCCGCCTTGCAACTGTTTGGCGCGGGGCGTGAACAGCGGATTTATGCGCTGCCGCCGTTTACGCATGTCTTGAGCCTCGATTTTGACGACCACCCGTTTGAACCCAGCAAAGCTCCGCATGACTGCGCCCTGTGCGGCGCGGGCGAGAGTTATCTCGATGAGGTGATCACCGATGATCAGGGTGGGCGGATGTTTGTCTGCTCGGACACCGATTTTTGCCGCACCCGGCGCGAAGCGGGGCATTTGGGGGCCTTGGGTGTGCCCGTTTTGAAAGGCGGCGCGTGATGGGAGCGGTGGATTTGAGTATTTGGTCCAAGGTGAATGAGGATCGGCCCCTTTTTTCGGTGCGGGGGTTGAGCAAGAATTATGGCAGCCGGATTGGCTGTGCGGATGTGTCGTTTGATCTCTTTCCCGGCGAAGTGCTTGGCATTGTGGGGGAAAGCGGCTCGGGGAAATCGACGCTATTGTCTTGCTTGGCCGGGCATCTGGCCCCTGACACGGGCCGGGTGATTTTTGAGACTGCGCAAGGCCCGCGCGACACCGTGACGATGGCAGAGGCTGAACGCCGCAAGATGGCGCGCACCGATTGGGCCTTTGTGCATCAGAACCCGCGTGATGGCTTGCGGATGGGGGTTTCGGCGGGCGGCAATGTCGGTGAGCGGCTGATGGCCGTTGGCGCGCGGCATTACGGCAATATTCGTGCGACAGCAGTGGATTGGCTGGGCCGGGTGGAGATTGCTGCCGACCGCATCGACGACCGCCCGCGCGCGTTTTCGGGGGGCATGCAGCAACGCCTGCAAATTGCCCGCAATCTGGTGACAGGCCCGCGGCTGGTGTTCATGGATGAGCCGACCGGAGGCCTTGACGTCTCGGTGCAGGCGCGCCTGCTCGATCTTCTGCGCGGGCTGGTGCGCGAAATGGGGCTTTCGGCGATCATCGTGACGCATGATCTGGCCGTAGTGCGGCTGCTGGCGGATCGGCTGATGGTTATGAAGGGCGGCCATGTGGTGGAACAGGGCCTGACCGATCAGGTGTTGGACGACCCGCAGCATTCCTATACCCAGCTGCTGGTTTCCTCAGTCCTGCAGGTCTAAAAATGCTATTTGCCTATCGCCCCGAAGCTGGTGGCTTGATCCAGATGCCGCTGCCTGTCGATCTGACAGCGGCGTTATGGATCGACCTTTATCGCCCCTTGTCCAACCAAGCCGCCGATGTGGCGCGTCTTGGTGTCCCGGTGCCGACGCTCGCGGATATGGAGGAGATCGAAATCTCCAACCGCCTGTATCGTGAAGGCGGGGCAGATTTTATGACCGTGGTGCTTCCCGGTCTGTCGGAAAGCAAAGCGCCGATTTCCGGCCCGGTCTGCTTTATCCTGTCGCCGGATCGGCTGATCACGGTGCGCCACCATGCGCCGCGCCCGTTTGAAACCTATCCTGCGCGGGCCGATAAGGTTGGGCCCGGCTGTGATCGGCCAGAGCGGCTGTTTCTGGGGCTGATCGAGGAAATCATTGGCCGGATGGCTGATATTCTGGAAGGTATCGGGCGCGGTCTGGATGACGTGGCCTCGGGGATTTACTCGGGCGGCGCGAATGGCTTGCAGGCGGATGCGTTGCAAACTGCGTTGCAAAAGGTGGGGCGCGAGGGCGACCTGCTGGGCCGCGTGCGTTTGGGGCTTTTGACGGTGGAACGTGCGGTCAGTTTCTTTGGTCAAACCCTTTCCGACCGTGCCGAGGGCGATGTTTTGCGCCCCCTGGTCAAGGGTCTGATGCGGGATTTGCAGGCGTTGGAAGTGCATGCGGATTTCTTGGGCTCGCGTCTGGCGCTGACCTCGGATGCCACTTTGGGCATGATCAACCTGTCGCAAAACGTCACGGTGCGGATCGTGTCGGTGGTCGCGGCCTTGTTCATGCCGCCGACTTTGATTGCCAGCCTGTATGGGATGAACTTTGCGGTGATGCCCGAACTTGCCTGGCAATACGGCTATCCCTTGGCACTGATCTTGATGCTGGCATCCGCCAGCGGAACTTATCTTTTCTTCAAATGGAAGCGCTGGCTATGATTGAAATTCGTGACCTTGCGAAAAGCTTTACCCTGCACAATCAAGGCGCTGCGGTGATCCCGGTGATGGCGGGGGCGAACCTGCATGTGCGCCCCGGTGAATGTGTCGGGCTGATTGGCGCCTCGGGCGCTGGCAAATCGACACTGATGCGGATGGTTTGGGGCAACTACCTTGCGGCCTCGGGCGCGATCATGGTGGGCGGTCTGGATGTGGCGCAGGCAGCCCCCCGCCAGATCATAGCGCTGCGGCGGCAGGTGTTGGGCTATGTCAGCCAGTTCCTGCGGGTGGTGCCTCGGGTGCCGACGGTCGATGTGGTGGCGGAGCCGCTGTTGAACTTAGGGGTGTCAGCGGATGATGCGCGGGCGCGGGCGGCGGAGTTGCTGACGCGGTTGAACATTCCGCAGCGGTTGTGGGGTCTGTCGCCGACCACCTTTTCGGGCGGAGAGCAGCAGCGGGTGAATATCGCACGCGGTTTTGCGCATCCCTATCCGGCGCTGTTGCTGGATGAGCCGACTGCCAGTCTGGATGCCGTGAACCGTGAGGTTGTGCTGGGGTTGATCGAGGAAGCCAAAGAGCGGGGGGCGGCGATCCTGGGGATTTTCCATGATGAGGCCGCGCGCGACCGGGTCTGTGATCGGGCGGTAGATGTGCGGGAATTCACCCCCAAGGCTGCGGCATGACGGGGCGGGTGTTTCTGGTGGTTGGGCCCTCAGGCGCGGGCAAGGATACCCTGCTGGCAGGCGCTGCGGCTGCGGACCCTCGGCTGCATTGGGCACGCCGGGTGATCACGCGCGACAGTGCGGCGGGCGGCGAGCCGTTTGAGGGGGTGACTGCGGCCACCTTTCAGGCGCGCTTGCAGGCCGGGGAATTTGCGCTGCACTGGCAGGCGCACGGGCTTTGCTATGGCGTGCCTTTTGCGGAGTTGAAGCCGCTGGCGGAGGGGCGCGACGTGCTGATTAATGGCTCGCGGGCAGCGTTGCCTGCGGCACTCGCTGCGTTTCCGGGGCTGCGGGTGATCCAGATTTCGGCCCCTCTGGCGGTATTGGCGGATCGGTTGGCCCTACGCGGGCGGGAAAGCCATGCCGACATTATCGCCCGGTTGCAACGGGCCAGTTATGCGCTGCCCGACGGGATTCCGGCGATTGAAATCAGCAATGATGCGACGCCCGAAAAGGGCATCGCGCGCCTGCTTTATGCGCTGAGGGCGTAGCGGTGCAGCAGGTGGAAACGGCCCTGCGCATCCTCGCCGCACAGGCAGATGTCGCGGATGTGGAACGGTTTCGGGATCACGCCTGCGAAGTGATTGGTGGCAGCTTTGGTGACTGCGGCTTCTTCCCCGGCCAGCGGGCCGGACAGGGTCAGGTGAAATTGAAACTGTTCCATCACATAGGGATAGCCGTAGGTCGCCAGCAGATCGCGCTGGCGTGGCGTCAGGCGTTCCGGGCGACGGCGGGCAGTTTCGGCGGGTGTCAGGGCGGCGCGGTGGGGGTCAAGGTTGCGCACCACTTCGGCAGCAAGGTTTTGCAGCGCGGTGGTGTCGCCCAACGGAGTCAGCGCGAGGAAGCCTTCGAGATTTACCATCTGCAAACCCGGCAGTTCCAGCGGCGCAAGGCTTGCGGCCAAGCGCGCTGTGGCCTGCGCCAGATCGTCAGCACTGACGCCATCGGCCAAACGGAACGGCGGTTTCAGGGTGGCGTGAAAGCCGTATTTGCGCGGCTCGGCAGTGACTTCCGCCAAGGGGCGCGGCAGGTCGGGCGCGGGCTGCGGCATGGGCGTGCCTTGAGCCAGATCCCAGCCCAGCCAAGCGGCTGCAGCATCGGCAAAAGGCCCCGGCTCGGGCGCGTAGTAGATCGCGAAGCGTTTCATCTGGTCCATAACCGCCGCCCTTACCCGCCTATCGTCACACCGTTGTGACAGTTTTCTGCCATCTGTTTTACACAAGCACAATGAAGGCCTGATGATGACTGAGACGATCCTTGCCAATGCCACGCTGGTTCTGCCGAACGAAGTGATCCACGGCGCGATCCGCATTGAAGGCGGCGTGATTACCGCAATAGATCAAGGGGCTGCGATCCCGCAAGGTGCTTTGGATTGCATGGGTGATCTGCTGATGCCAGGGCTGATCGAGTTGCACACCGACAACCTTGAACGCCATATCGAGCCCCGCCCAAAGGTCAACTGGCCGCATGCCAGCGCGATCATTGCGCATGATGCGGAACTCGCCAGCGTCGGCATCACCACGGTGTTTGACGCTTTGCGGGTGGGGTCGATCACCTCGTCCAAGAAGATGAATTACGGCGAATATGCCCGGCATCTGGCCAATGAAATTCTGGATTTGCGCAACAAAGGTGCTTTGAAGATCAGTCATTTTCTGCATCTGCGGGCGGAAGTGTGCTCGGAAACCCTGATCGCCGAACTGGCGAAATTCGGCCCTGCCGACCGCATCGGCATCGTGTCTTTGATGGATCACACCCCGGCCAGCGGCAATTCCGCGACATCACCCAGTTGCGCGCCTATGTCTGTGGCAAGCATGGGCTGTCGGAGAGTGAATTTGAGAGCCATGTCGCCGAACAGGTCGCGATTTCCACACGTCTGGGCCAAGCGCATGAGGCGGCGGCTGTGGCGGAAGCCCGCCGCTTTGGCGCGGTGCTTGCCAGCCATGATGATACCACCGCCGAGCAGGTGGCGATTTCCGCCCTGCACGGTGCGCATTTTGCCGAATTTCCGACCACGGTTGAGGCGGCGCAGGCCTGCCATGCGCAGGACATCAAGGTGATGATGGGCGCGCCGAACCTGATCCGGGGTGGCTCGCATTCCGGCAATGTCGCGGCGAGCAAGCTGGCTGAGGCGGATTTGCTGGATATTGTCTCGTCAGATTATGTGCCCTCGGCACTGCTGTCGGCGGCTTTGCTGCTGGGCGATCTGTGGGGCGATGTGGCGCGCGGCGTGCGTTGTGTGACGCAAGCGCCGGCGCAGGCGGCGGGGTTGTCGGACCGAGGCAGTTTGCGCCTTGGCGCACGCGGCGATGTGATCCGCGTGGCGCGGGTTGCAGGGGCTGCGGCATTGCGCGGGACTTGGGTGCAGGGGCAGCGGGTAGGTTAATCCGCCATCCAACGGTAGCCGATGCCGGGTTCGGTGCGGATCAGGTCGGGGGCGCCGGGGTTTGACTCGATCTTCTGGCGCAGCTGGCCGATGAAGACGCGCAGATAAGGCACGTCCTCGCCATGCGCGGGACCCCAGATTTGCAACAGGATCTGGCGGTGGCTCAGCACCCGACCCGGATTGCGTGCCAGCATCACCAGCAGATCAAACTCTGTCGGAGTCAGATGCACGGGCGCGCCGTCACGGGTGACGGAATGGCCCGGCAGGTCGATCACCAACGGGCCTTGCCGCAAAATATCCTCGGGCTGCGGAGCTTTGCGCAGGCAGGCGCGCAGGCGGGCAAGCAATTCGCCGATGCCGAAGGGTTTGGCGACGAAATCATTGGCGCCAAGGTCCAGTGCCATGATCTTTTCCATTTCTTGATCATGGGCCGATAGCACGATGATGGGCAGGTTGGATTTGGCGCGCAGCGTCTCGATCACCGCCTTGCCGTTCAGATCCGGCAGCCCAAGATCAAGGATCATTGCGTCGGGTTTCTGCGCGGCCACAGCCTCTAATCCGCCCTGCCCGGTGGCGGCAATACAGGTGTCATAGCCGGAGGCCGCCAAAGCATGACCGAGAAAGCGCTGAATCTGCGGCTCGTCATCGACGATCAGGATGAGCGGTTTGGTCATGCTGAGGCTTTCGGCAGCGGCAGAGCGATGTGCATGGCAGTGCCGTGGCCGTCTGCGACCGGGCTTTCGGCGGTCAAGCTGCCGCCCAGCGCTGTGGTGATGCCGTGGCAGATTGTCAGACCTAGGCCGGTGCCGGGCAGTTTGGGATTGGCGCGGAAGAACAGCGTGAAAATTTTCGCAAGCGCGTCGGGCGCAATACCTGGGCCTTGGTCGGTGACGGTTAGAGTCAAGGTTTGCGCTTGCACGCGGGCGGTGATCTGAACGTGGGCCGCCGGGGTTGAGAATTTCACCGCATTGTCGATCAGGTTGAACAGGGTTTGCTCCAGCAGCGCGGATTCGGCGCGGATCATCGGCAGGTCGGGCAGATCGACGGTAATCTCGGCCAGCGGATAGGCGCGGCGCGCGCGCGCCACTGCTGCTGCGATCACATCGGCTGGGTCAACCCAGATCAGATGCAGCGCCAATCCGGCTTGCAGGCGGGTCATGTGCAGCAGGTTGTCGACGTAACTCGCCAGCCGCTGTGCTTCTTCCTCAATCGCCAGCGCCAGATCGTCACGCGCGGCGGGTGGCAGAGTGGCACCCAACTGGCGCAGGCTGGTGATCGCGCCCAGAATGGTCGCCAAGGGTGTGCGCAGATCGTGCGAGAGCGAGGTCAGCAAGGCCGCGCGCAACTGCTCGCGCGTGGCGGAGGTGCGGGCATCTTCGGCGGCTTGGGCAAAGCGCAGCCGCTCCAGCGCAAGGTTGGCTTGGTGGCAGATCACTTCGATGGCGGCGGCGCGGGCAAAGCGATCGGGGCGCTGCGCATCAAGGCGGTGATACCCCAGCACCACAACCACCTGCCCTTGCTGCATCAACGGCAGGAAGGTATAACGACCGCCCTGCTGCCCCGGTTCGGCGGCGACTTGCGGGATATGGCGGCGAAAGGTCCGCTCAGCCGCTTGCAGGTCTGGGGCTTGTAGATCGGCGGCTTCCAAGCTGGCGTCAGAATTGCCGGCATGCAGCACCAGTGCAGGCCCGTTCGCAAGTGCCGTGGCGTGGATCAGCAAAGCCTGTTCGACGGCCATGGCCTCATCCGCCTCGGCCAGATCGGCGGCAAAGGCCGACAGCACCTCCAGCACCGCAGCACGGGATTTGGCGGCATTGGCTTCTTCGCGCAACCGCCCGGCCAGAAAGCCGGTCAGACCCGCAACGCATAGGAACTCGGCCAACACCAGCAGGTCGCCCGGTTTGGCGATGGCAAACGTGTAAAGCGGCGCCACGAACAGGAAATTGAACAGCGCGAAGGCTGCGATGGCAGAGGCAATGCCGATCCAGAAGCCAAAGCGCACAGCGGCCACCAGCACGGCCACAAAGAACAAAAACAGCCCCGAAGGCTCGGGAAAACTGTCTTGTATCAGATGCGTGCCAAAAGCGGCGACCGCCAGAAACAGCGCGGCCCCCAGCACTTGCGGCAGTCTGGGCAGAGCGGCCCAGCCCTCATGTCGTGGCATCCGTGGCGCAGGCGTCATCATGGGCCGAGTTTTAGCCGCTTGGCCCCCGCTGTCCATTATCTTTACGCAATCCTTATGCCGGGGCGCAAACCCCCTGTCGCATCCTTACGCGACAATCGCCAGATTGCCCACAATCCGCCAGACGTGGCTTTTTCAGGATCAATGCCGTGACCACAGCAGACCTTAGCCTACCCATCCGCAAACATCCCGGCGTTCTGGCGCTGTCTTTAGGCTCCATCGGGGTGGTCTATGGCGATATCGGCACCTCGCCGCTTTATGCCTTCCGCGAGGCGTTGCGTGCGGCGGGTGACTCGGGGCGCGAGACTGTGCTGGGGGTTTTGTCGCTGATCCTCTGGGCGCTTCTGGTGGTGGTGACGCTGAAATATGTGCTGATCCTGCTGCGCGCCGACAACCAGGGCGAGGGCGGCACGCTGTCGCTGCTGGCGCTGGCGCAGCGCGCGATGGGGCGGCAAACCACCGTCGTTCTGATGGCCGGGCTGATAGGAGCGGCGCTGTTTTACGGCGATGCGGCCATCACGCCCGCGATTTCGGTACTGTCGGCAGTCGAGGGGCTTAGCCTCGTCACCAGTCAATTTGACGCCTATGTGGTGCCGATCACGCTGGTGATCATCGTGGCCCTGTTTGCGGTGCAAGCGCGTGGCACGGCGGCGGTCGCAAGCTTCTTCGGCCCGATCACACTGGCGTGGTTTATCGTGCTGGCTTGGGGCGGCGTGGCACAAATCGCCACCGATCCGGCGATCATGGCGGCGCTGAACCCGATCCATGCCGCGCGGTTTCTGGCCACGCATGGCACGATTGGCCTTGTCGTGCTGGGTGCTGTGTTTCTGGCGGTGACCGGGGCCGAGGCACTTTATGCCGACCTTGGCCACTTTGGCCGCCGTCCGATCACCCTCGCGTGGGTCGCGGTTGCTCTGCCCGCCCTGACGTTGAATTACCTTGGCCAAGGCGTTCTGGTGCTGCAACACCCCGAGACTTTAGACAACCCGTTCTACCTTATGTATCCTGATTGGGCGCTGCTGCCAGTGGTTTTGCTGGCAACGATGGCGACGATCATCGCGTCTCAGGCCGTGATCACCGGAGCGTTCTCGCTCACCCGTCAAGCCATCCAACTCCGCCTGCTGCCGCGATTGAAAATCCGCCACACCTCGGAAACGCAGGAAGGCCAGATCTATCTGCCCAGCGTAAACACTCTGCTGCTGGTGGCGGTGCTTGCGCTGGTGGTCGGCTTTGGCAACTCGGGCGCGCTGGCCAGTGCTTACGGCATCAGCGTGACGGGCACGATGGTGGTCACAGCCGTGCTGGCCCTGATCGTAGTCAACAAACATTGGGGTTGGCCGCTGTGGGCCGCAACGCTGCTGATCACGCCGTTCCTGCTGATTGATCTGATCTTTCTGGGGGCCAACCTGCTAAAAGTGTTTGATGGCGGCTATGTGCCGCTGGCGATGGCCGCGGTGGTGATCATCGTGATGCTGACATGGCTGCGCGGCACCGCCGTTCTGGTGCAGAAGGAGCATGAGGCCGAAGTCGCCCTGAGCACCATTCTGCGGCAGGTCGAAACCAAGCCGATCCCTGTGATCCCCGGCACCGCGATCTACCTGACATCCAGCCCCGACACCGCTCCAGTGGCGTTGCTGCACAGCTTGAAGCATTTCAAAAGCCTGCACGCGCAGAACGTCATCTTGACGATTGTCACCGCTACGGTGCCGCGCGTGGCTGTTGAAGATCGCGTGAAGATGGAGGAAATCACCCCCCGCTTCCGCCGCATCAGCCTGACCTATGGCTACATGGAGGACCCCAACGTGCCGGATGGTCTGCTACTGTGCCGCAAGCTTGGCTGGAAGTTTGACATCATGTCGACCTCGTTCCTGCTGTCGCGCCGCTCGTTGAAGCTGTCGAGCAAAAGCACGCTGCCGGGCTGGCAACGCCGGGTATTCATCTTCATGGCCCGCAATGCGGCGGGGGCGTCGGACTACTTCCACATTCCCGCTGGCCGGGTGGTCGAGATCGGCACGCAGGTGAACATCTGACGGCTTTGGCCCAAAACGCAGCCCGGTCTTGGCATCAAACAGATGAACGAGGCCGGGCGCGAGGCTGCCTCCCTTTTGACCCCCGGTGCTAGTGCAGCAAAACCACCTTGCTGAGATGGCGCGGCGCTTCCGAGTTGATGCCCTTCGCCAGCGCCACCAACTCGCCCAGCATTTGCAACGCAGGCAGACAGGCGAGCGCATTGGCCTCATCCGACAACCCCAGATCAATCCGCAGATTCCCGGGGCCGTTGAAGCCGACCACCACCGCCCCCTTGGCCTGCAATTCGGCGACCAGAATAGCCTCCTGACTGGCCGTCGCTTCAGAATACAGCATCACCACCAATGATTTAGCGTCGATCAGGGAAACCGGGCCGTGGCGGTATTCCATCGGATGAAATGCTTGAGAGTAGGAAATACTCATCTCTTGCAGCTTCAGACACCCCTCTGTCGCCATGCCATAGTTCGGCCCCGCACCCAGATAGACGAAATGGCTGCGCCCATGCAGCAGGCCCCCGATCCCCGACTCAAGGGCAGCCATAGCCGATGCCGCTTCAACGGGGATCGTCGCGTGCAGCGTCACCCCCGCCATGCGCAATCCGGCCAGCAGCATCAGGCTGGCCGACACAGACATCACGATGCCCTCCTGCGGATCGGTGGGAATATAGAGTGATTCCTCTGCGGCCTTCAGGATTGTGGACTCCGGTTCACAAGACACAGCCAACGTCCGCAGGCCCCGCGCCCGGCTGACCTCAACAGCCTGCACGGTTTCGGATGTGGTGCCTGACCGCGACAGACCAATCACCAACACGCCCTCTGTGTTGGCCAGATAGCACTCTGGCCTGAGGGCCCATTCCGCTGCGGGCACCGCCAGCGCCGCTTGGCCCTGGGCGTTGAACGCACAAGCGATCACCTGCGCCAGATAGTAAGACGTGCCGCACCCCACGATCACCACCGTCCTGGCTTTGACGGCTGGCAATGTTTGCCGCAAAGCGGCGCTCCAATACGGGAACTGACGGCGGATGACGGTTTCGGTGATCGTCATAGATTGGGGGGCGGTCATGATTTTCGCTTTCCTTCTACTGAATTCTGTCCCGGCTCGATGATCAGGCATCGGGAGCAACAGGTATTTCATCGTCACATCCGGTTCAGGGCCACTGATGCGGGGGCTACGTTCTTGCGAGTTCCGTCTGAAGGACCGCGATAAACGCAGGCCCGATGTCCCAGCGCGCTGCCTTGGCCGCAGCCAGTGCCGCACCCCCAACCGGGCGCAAAACCGGCGGCATGGGCGGCCCCAACGCAGAGGTCAGCCCCGCCATCACCGTGGCGTCCTGCATCACGCCGCCCGCAAAGCTCCACCGCAGCGCTGCCTCCAAACCCGCCAGTCGCCCCGCTGTCCGCCCCGCCAGCGCCAGATGTCCGGCGGCATCATGCATCAAACCCATGGCCTCGACCGATCCAGCATCGGCCAACCGCGACACCAAAGCCGCGACGGAGGCCACCCCGGCCCGCGTATTCTGGCCATAGGTCCAGCCCAGCAATTCCTCGGCGGCCACACCCAACTCGCGCAGCAGGCCATGCGCGAAACCCGAGGGCGGCTTGCGGCCATCCAGGTGCTGACTGACCAGCGCCAACGCCGACCGCCCGATCCAATGCGCCGAACCTTCATCGCCAAACAGATGCCCCCAGCCGCCGACGCGGTGCGTCCCCAACGGGCCCCGCGCCCAAGCCATCGAGCCGGTGCCCGCCAGCACCAAAACGCCATCTTCCCCCGCCAATGCGCCGCTGAACGCCACGGCGACATCGTTCATCACCACAGCTTGCGGGCCAAACAGTTCAGCCACAACGGCCCGTTGCAGCGCAGAAACCGCAGCAATCTCGCCATGGCAGGGCAATCCCAGAACCGCACCCGCAACGGGGCCCAACTCTGCCGCCAACAAGCCCAGACGGGCCTGCCAGCCGTCAGCCGCCATCGGATCCAGGCCCTCAGCCCGCGCCCGCGCCAACACACGACCCGCCCGGTTGATCACCACCGCCTCGGTCTTGCGTCCGCCACTGTCCAGACCAATCAATCGGTCCATCACGCGACCTCCGCCACGGCTACCGCACAGCCCAGACCCGCCAGCACATCCCGCCAGCCAATGCTCAACCGCGCATCGCTCAGCACCTGCATCCCCGCGCTCAGATGCGCCACGCCATAGGTCAGTTGCGGGCCAAACTTATCCGCATCCGCCACGATCACCGGAGCTTTGGTGCGCGCCAGCATCAACGTATTCAGCCGCGCTTCGTGTTCATCGCGGCTGGAAACCTCGCCCTTGTCCGTGATACCGCCCGCGCCCAGAAACAACTGGTCAAACCACAGCTTCTCCAGCGCCGTCTCGGCCAGAGGCCCCACCATCGAGGCGTTTTGTCGCCGCAAACTGCCGCCCAAAAGGGTGACACCAATCTCGGCCACTGACATCAGAACCTGCGCCACTGGCAGGCAATTTGTGAACACTCGCAGGGGGATTGGGTTCAATCGCAACCGCCGCGCCAGTTGCAGCACGGTGGTTCCGGCATCCAGAAACACCGAGGTTTCCGGTCGCAGCATCTGATACGCCGCCTCACCAATCGCGCGCTTGGCGGGCAGGTTGATCTGCTCACGGCTCTCAAACGCCACCTCGACGCCCGATGTTTCGGCAATCTGCGCCCCGCCATGGGTGCGCAAAATCTTCCCCTCGGACTCCAGCGTCAGCAAATCCCGCCGCACCGTCGGCTCTGATGCGCGCACCGCAAGCGCGATCTCGGCAATCGAGCTATAGCCCTTGGCGAAAAGGTGCTGCCGGATGGCGGTGGCGCGATCAATCTTCATGGCAAACCTGTTTTGCGATAGATTGATAAAGGGATCAAAAATAATCACTGTCAATCATCATCATGATCATTTATGATTTTTTATCGCGATAAAATTCGTGACTTTGATCAAAAAGGATCGCCCTGCAATGTCCACCGCATCCCTGCTTGCCCTCGCCCCCGCCCGGAAATCCGGCCAGGTGCTTGGCATCCCGTCGATTTGCTCGGCGCATCCGGTGGTGATCGCAAGCGCCTTCGCCTTGGGCCTTGCGCGCGGAACCCCGGTCCTGATCGAGGCGACCTGCAATCAGGTCAACCATGAGGGCGGCTATACCGGGATGACCCCCGCCGATTTTCGCCAATTTGTGCTGGAAATCGCAGCAGCAGAGGGCTTTGACCCCGCAGACCTGATCCTCGGCGGAGATCATCTGGGGCCAAATCCCTGGACCGCGCTGCCCGCCGCAGATGCGATGGCGAAAGCCTGCGATATGGTCGCCGCCTATGCGCAGGCCGGGTTTGGCAAGATCCATCTCGATGCCAGCATGGCCTGCGCGGATGATCTCACCCCCCTGCCAGATGCCACCATCGCCACCCGGAACGCCCAACTCGCCGCTGTCGCCGAAGCACACAGCCCCTTCCCCCCGGTCTATATCATCGGCACCGAAGTTCCCGTTCCTGGCGGCGCGTGGGAGGAGGTTGCAGGTCTCACCCCCACCCCGCCCCAAGCCGCCCTCGCCACTGCTGCCTTGCAACGAGAGGCCCTCAAAGCCGCAGGTATCGAACCCGCTTTCGCGCGCGTTGTGGGGTTGGTCGTGCAACCCGGCGTCGAGTTCGGCAATGAAAACGTCGTCGCCTACAACCGCCCCGCCGCTCGTGATCTGGTCGCCTGTTTGCCCCAACTGCCGATGCTGTTTGAAGCCCATTCGACAGACTACCAGACGCCGCAGGCCCTCGCTGACCTCGTGCAAGACGGCTTCGGCATCCTGAAAGTCGGCCCCGGCTTGACCTTCGCGTTGCGTGAGACATTGTACGGCTTGGATCACATCGCCGACGTGCTATTCCCTGACCACACACCTTTGCGTGCGACGATGGAGTCCTTGATGCAGCAAAAACCGCAGCATTGGGCAAAATATTATCACGGCACGGCGCTGCACCAGCATCTGCAACGCCACTACAGCTATTCCGACCGCATCCGCTATTACTGGAGCGATCCGGTTGCCAGCTCCGCCGTCGCCGATCTGATGGCACTGTTTGGCGAGGCAGAAATCCCCGAGCCGCTGATCTCGCAGCACTTTGGCGCAGCCTATCCCGAAGTGATGTCAGGCCAAACTGCCAGAACCGCCCCCGCTTTGCTTCGCGCCGCCGTCACCCGTGCGCTGACGCCCTATTTCGATGCCTGCTACGGTGCGGACTGATCAGCCAAAGCGGCTGCCACCAGCAAAACGAAACCTGATTTCTGGATTTGCTGGTGGCGAGAGAGAGACTTGAACTCTCGACCCCACGATTATGAGTCGTGTGCTCTAACCAACTGAGCTACCTCGCCACTGGCGCGGTGAGTAGT
>JBKJTI010000061.1:0-28979 GCA_046590425.1 Cypionkella sp.
CACCCGCCCGAAGAACGCAAAGGCATGGACGTGGCCATCAACCCAAGCCTCGGAAACGGCAGCGGGATAAGCGCGAACAAAGCAGGCATCACTGAAGGGCAAATCCAGCGCGAAGAAATGCGCCTTCTGCTCCACGCCGCCGATCACCACCATCGCCTCTCCAAAGTCAGCTTGGGCATGGCCCGCAGCATGGGCAAGCGGCATAAACAGCTCGCGGCTGCGCCTGCCATGTTCACGGACGTAATTCTTGACCGTCGTGTAGCCGCCCTTGAACCCGTGCTGATCCAGTACCCGCTCAAAAACACGCATGGCGGTATGCCGCTGCTTGCGGTTCTGGCTGAGGTCTTCTAGCAGCCACTGGTCGACGAAGCCGGTGAAACCGTCCAGCTTGGGCCGCTTGATCTCCGCCGTGCGCCAATAGCCCCCTCTCACGCATGCAAGCATGCGCTGCCGGGCAACGGGGCGGCACCGAAAACCCCATGATCTTCTTCACGCTCGCGCGGGACACCCCAAAATGAACTGCTGCCGCGCGTTCGCTCATGCCACCCCGACGCGCGAGACGGACCTTCCAATAGAGTTCCACGATTAAAATACTCCCGCCCTCCTGTCATCAGAAAGGGCCAGAGTGGCAAAGTTTTACTTTGCCCGCAGCAAGACTATCTCGCCACTTACGTGGCAAACTTTCGCACTGCCGGTCTCAAAAACTCGTTGCAAAAAATGAACGCTTAGGTTGCCAAGCGTTTGCCAGATCGGGGTAGACGAGTCTCGTCAAAGTTGCATCCCGAAATTTGCTTCAATCTCTATCTCCGCCTCAATCCAGTGCGACAACCGGCGCTTAATTAAATGTGGCAAGGGAACGATCTTGGGACACGTTGGTTAAATGCGCAACATGACAGCATCAGGATCAAGCCAAATGGCAGACATTGCGGGCGCGACCATCAGGATAAACGGTAGGGAAGCCAGATTTGACGGCGATCCCCGACGGACGCTTCTTGATTTTCTTCGGTTCGGCCTTGGCCTGAACGGCACAAAGAAGGGCTGTGACCATGGCCAGTGCGGGGCCTGCACAGTGATCGTCAATGGTCGGCGCATCAACGCCTGCCTTAGCCTTGCCGTCATGCATGATGGCGACGAGGTCACTACCATCGAAGGTCTGGGCTCTCCAGATGATCTTTCATCGCTACAGCGGGCGTTTGTAACCCATGATGGCTTTCAATGCGGCTACTGCACCCCCGGTCAGATTTGTTCTGCCACTGCCCTGCTTGAGGAACTTGAAGCTGGATGGCCCAGTGCTGCGACCTCGGACGGATCGCACGAACTATTGCCATCCGATGAAGAATTGCGCGAGCGGATGAGCGGCAATCTTTGCCGATGCGGCGCCTATTCCAACATCATCGACGCGATCCGGGACGTGATGGAGCAGCGCAAATGAAGGCGTTCACCTACACGCGCGCGGGCTCGGCAACCGATGCAGTCGCGGGCGGATCGCGGATCATCGCAGGGGGCACGAACCTGCTTGACCTGATGAAGCTTGAGATCGAGACACCGGACCATGTGCTTGACATAAACCACATCGGCTTGGACCGGATCAAAGCCGATGGGTCACGGCTTTCGATCGGGGCGTTGGTTACAAACGCCGACTGTGCGGCGCACGACAGAGTGCGAAGGGATTGGCCGCTGCTGTCGCAGGCAATTCTTGCCGGCGCAAGCCCACAGATCCGAAACAAAGCGACGACCGGTGGCAATTTGTGTCAGCGCACGCGGTGCGGTTACTTCTATGACCGCGAGTCTGCTTGCAACAAGCGGATCCCCAACAGCGGCTGCGATGCTTTGGGAGGGGTCAATCGCAACCATGCGATTCTGGGCACATCCGAAGCCTGCATCGCCACTTATCCGGGTGACATGGCGGTGGCTCTTGTCGCACTTGATGCGACGGTGAGCATCGAGGGGCTGGGCGGCAAGCGGACCGTTCCAATGTGGGAATTCCACCGTTTGCCGGGCGGCGATCCGTCGCGCGACAATGTGCTGGAGGCGGGCGAGGTCATCACGGCGGTCACTTTGCCCGCTCCTTTGGGGGGGCGCCAGATTTACCGGAAGGTTCGCGACCGTGCCTCCTACGCCTTCGCGCTGGTATCAGTGGCTTGCGTCGTGGTGATGGAGGGTGACCGCATCGACAAGGCCCGGCTAGCCTTAGGAGGTGTGGCGCACAAGCCGTGGCGCGATACGGTGGCCGAGGAAATGCTGATGGGCGAGCTTCCATCGCCCGAGTTGTTCAGCCGTGCTGCCGACGTGATCCTGAAGGATGCGCGGGGCTTTGGTGCCAATGATTTCAAGATCCTGCTGGCGCGCAGAACGGTCGCCGCCGTCCTTAACGAAGCCACGAAAGGTTGAACCATGTTCGGAACCTATGATACACCCGATCAGCGCAACCTGCTGGACCAGACCAAACAGGGCGTGATCGGTGAACCGCTGGATCGGCCCGAAGGCCCGCTTAAGGTTGCCGGAGCGGCTACCTACTCTGCCGAATACCGGCTAACGGATTGCGTAGAAGGGGTCTTGGTCACGGCCACCATCCCCTGTGGCAAGGTGCTGAAGATTCATCGCAATGCGGTGCTCGCCATGCCCGGCGTTCTGGCCATTCTCGACGGCAAGGCCTTGTTGCGCAGACCGGCGCAGGGCACATCTGGTTCGGCCCCCGTGCAAGGCCCCTCCACAGTTGACTATTACGGCCAGCCCGTGGCGTTGGTGGTGGCCGAGACGTTTGAACAGGCGACGGCCGCCGCCAATGCGCTGCAAATCGACTATTCCGACAGCTCGGACGACGCCGCGTTCGACCCTGAAAAGGTTGCAACGAAACCCTTTGAAAAGGCGATAGTTGCCGGAGACCTTGATCAGGCAATGAAGACTGCCGCCGTGACCGTGGACCAGACCTATAACACGGAGGGTCATGTCAGTGCGGCGATGGAACCCCACGCTTCGATCGCAAGTTGGGATCGCAACAGACTGACCGTGCGTGGCAGTTTTCAGATGCTGTCCTACAACGTCAAGGAACTTGCTGATGCGCTCGGTTTAAGCCCTCGGAAAGTGCGGCTGCTGGCGCCTTATGTCGGCGGCGGCTTTGGATCAAAGCTGGGTATCACGCATGACGCTGTCGCGGCCTCACTTGCCGCTATGGAACTGGGTCGACCGGTGCGCGTTGCGCTGACCCGGCAGCAGGTTTTTCAGACCATCACGCGCAGGTCGGAGACTCGGCAGCGCGTTCGTCTTGCGGCCGACGCCGGTGGTCGGCTTACTGGCCTGGGGCATGATGCCTTCGTGTCGAACCTGCCGGATGAAAAGTTTGCCGAACCCGTGACACAGGCCACCGAGTTTCTGTATGACGGTGCGAACCGCCACCTTTCCGTCGAAATCGGGCGCATCACGCGGATGACTGCAGGGTCGGTGCGCGCGCCCGGCGAGGCTGTCGGGATGCAGGTGCTGGAAACTGCGATGGACGAACTGGCCGAGGCGGTCGGCCTTGATCCCGTCGAGTTGCGCAAACGTAACCTGCCCTTCGAAGTGCCCGGCAAGGGCACCCCCTACTCGTCACGCAAACTGGTTGAGGCGCTCGACGCGGGCGCAAAGGCGTTTGGCTGGGACAAGCGCAAGTTCAAGCCCTGTCACACCCGCGAGGGCGAATGGTGGATCGGCATGGGCATGGCGTCTGCGGCGCGCGTGAACTTGATGATGCCGGCCAAGGCGACCGTCACCTTGCGCCCAGATGGCAGCGTGGAGGTTCTTACGGATCAGACCGATATAGGCACAGGCAGCTATGCCATCCTTGGCCAGATCGCGGGCGAGATGTTGGGGGTGCCGGCGGCGCGCATCACGGTGCGGCTGGGCGACAGCGACTTTCCGTCAGGCGCAGGATCGGGCGGCAGCTTTGGCGCGACGTCCACCGGATCGGCCGTGTTTCGCGCCTGCGAGGCGATAAGGGCAACACTCGCCAAGCGGGCCGGGATCAGCGAAGCCGACCTCGCGATCAAGGATGGCCAAATCGAAGGCAACGGTGCGGTGATCGACCTGCTGGACGATAAGGATATTTCTGAAACCGGTTCGATCAAGCCCGGAAAAACCAGTCTTTCTTATGCGCAGGCCAGCTACGGCGCATTTTTTGTTGAAGTGGCGGTCAATGCCTATACCGGCGAGACGCGGGTGCGTCGGATGCTGGGGGCATTCGGCATCGGGCGTGTGCTGAACGCCAAAACCGCGCGTTCGCAGTGCTTGGGGGGCATGGTCTGGGGAATCGGTAGTGCGCTTACCGAAGAGCTGTCGTTTGATTTGTGTAATGGGCGGTTGGTCAACCACGACCTTGCCGATTACCATGTGCCGGTGAACCGCGATGTTCCGGCGCTAGAGGTGATCCTTCTTGACGAACGCGATGCGGCGGCAAGCCCGCTGCAGGCCAAGGGCGTTGGCGAACTTGGCATATGCGGCGCGGCGGGTGCCATCGGAAACGCCATCTACAATGCCTGCGGCGTGCGCGTGCGCAGCTTTCCCATCACGCTTGACAAACTGTTGCCGCATCTGCCGGAACCTTGAGACCCCGGCATGGACGCAGCGCTGCGGATGGTAATTTGACGTAAACCGATCAAACCGATCTGTTTTGGCCGTCGGCAATCATCACGTCCACCTTTTTGCCAAGCAAGACGATGAAGGATGAAAGCCACATCCACATCAGCAACGACACCACGCCACCCAAGGTGCCGAACGTCTTGTTATACCCTGCAAACTCGCGGACGTAGATGGAAAAGGCGATCGATCCCGCAAGCCACAACAGCGTTGCCGCAACCGCGCCCGGCGTCAACCAAAGCGACCTTCCAACCCGGTGACGAAGCGACAAGCGATAGAGCACGCCCAAGCCAAGCGCAGTCGCAAGACCAACGATAGGCCAACGCATAGACCCGACGACCCATGCAAACCAGCCATCAATCTTCAGGGCGGCCAGGACAGCAGGCACCAACACGGTCGATACCAAGGCCAAAACTGCAAGACCGATTACCAGAATTGTCATCGCCAGCACGAACAGAATGCTTGCCAGAAAACCACGTTCGTCCGTTTCGCCCGCGGCAATGTGCAAACCCTCGATCAACGCGCCCACGGCCTTGGAAGCTGCATAGATCGACAGCACAACGCCAACCACTGCCGCAAGGCCAAGGCCGCCATCCTGTGAACCGGCAATCTCGGTCGCCTGACCGATGATGATGATGCTTGCTTCGGTTGGCAGCACCGACCCCAGCTTTTGCATTTCGCCGACGATAGCAGCGGGTTGTGTCATCAGTCCCCCGATGGCCATGATCGCGGCGATTGCCGGGAAAATCGACAGCAGCCCATAGAATGCGATACCAGCAGAAATCAGCCCCACGCGGTCTTTTTTCAATTCCGCAAGAAGTTCCCGCGCGAATCTCCAGCCGGTTTTGAAGCGAAATTTCATTGTCAGACCTTTCCCACTGCGTATTCGTAGAGATTGAAAGCGCTGATTGGTTCCGGCCATGATCCTGGATACATAAAGTATACCTCGGCCCTGCGCACTTGCGCCAAGTGCGCGGCCTGTTTCGTCACGTTGTAATCAAAGAAATGCTACACGGGCCGCCCCGCGCACCGTTTCATTTCATTTTATACTTCGGAGCACACTTTGCACCCGTTAGCGACAAGCGGCCCGATTTGAGGGGATCATTTCCGCTGTCTTAAATCGACATATGGCACCTTATCCTGATCCAAATTCTCGCTATCAGCTTCGTCGTCAAGGTCTACCATGTCGGGCAATCCGTCGTCATTCAGATCGTCGTTTGGCCGATCATCGTCCGCGTCCAGCGAGCTTGCTGCTATATCAGAGTCGGCCAGCGAAACGTCAGGCAGATCATGCTCAGGCAGGTCATCTTGCGGCAGGATGCCGCCAGTTTCCGACGCATCGCCGTCCGATAGCCTTATATCGTCCTCGGCGTAGGGGTCGTCATCAGGTGCCGCGTCAGGAAATGTCATCTCGTCGCCCTGATCACGCAAAGTGGGGAATTCGCCGAGATTGCCCTGTATCGCAGCTTCTTCGATGACTGACATTGTGGAATTCGCGACGTCGATGGTAGGCAAATCAACCTCTGAAAGCGCCACCAGTTCGCGCGCTTGGTCGATAAAACGTGCATGACCTCCATCGGGAGAGCCAGCCACCGTCCACAGGTGACGTGCCCGATCCTCGATCCGTAGATCCAAAGCTTCGAATTCATTGCGGTTCATTGGTCACCTCGCTTTCGGAATAACAACGGTGTGTCGCCGCAGCGGTTCCATCAGAGCGCGGGAAAGAATGGCCAGTTCAGCGCGCGTTCCACCTCCAGCAACATTGTCCAAGGATCATCGGCGGAAACGCCGTCAGGATCATCACCGACACCACCAGAATGTACCACGCAAAGATCGGCATCCGCGACAGGCTCATCCCCGCCGCGCGGTAGCGCAGGACGGTCACGATGACCTCGATCGCCGTCGCGATGGCCGACACCTCGATCGAAGTGATCCCCAGCAACCAGACATCGGCCCCGATCCCCGGCGAGAACGCCGCGGACGACAGCGGCGGATATCTGCCTTGAAAGGCGTTTGCGGCATCTGGCCTGTGCAAACGCAGGCGACTGGAATGTCAGTCAATCCCCACAGTTTGGGCCGAGCAAATGGCTCCCTGCTACAGGCCGTATCAACTGTCCGCCTGGTCCGCGATCAGCCGAATCTGCTTCGCGATTTCTTCGGGCGAGAGGATGAAGTTGATGCAGCCGCTTTCTATTGCGCTCTGCGGCATATCAGGCTGAACGGCTCTATCGAGCTTCTGTGCAATCGTGATACCACCAACATCTTTGATGGCACAAAGCGCGGCCGCCCCATCACCATCGTATCCCGAAACGATGACCGCGATCAGTTGACCGGTCCAGTTCTCGGTAAGCGAGCGCAGGAAGACAGTGATGACATCGGGCCATCCCCTTGGCTGGCTCTGTTGCACAAATCCTGCCAAGGATTCATCTTGTGAATCCAGCGTGATAACTATGGTGGATGAGCAGACCGAACACACTGACCTACAAGACCCTGAACTGGCCCGCGTATAACAAGGCGCTCAAGCGCCGTGGATCGCTGACGATCCATTGGTCGGTAGGCGATTGCCTGCAATCGCCGTAAGGCTGGTTCGATCCTGACATGTCGTGGGCGGCGCAGCCGAAAGGCAAGCGTGGGCGACAGCCCATTTACAGCAACGCCGCCGTCCAGACCTGCCTGACGATGAAAGTCCTGTTCGGGATGGCGCTGCGGCAGACGACCGGGTTCGTCGAGAGCCTGCTGAGTCTAATCGGCCTGGACTGGGATGTGCCGGATTTCAGCACCCTTAGCCGCCGCCAGAAGACGCTGGCCGTTAACCTCCCGCATCGGGGATCGCAGGGTCCGCTACACCTGCTGATCGACAGCACCGGGATCAAGGTCGAGGGTGAAGGTGAGTGGAACGCACGTAAGCATGGCGGTCCCAAGCGACGCGACTGGCGCAAGGTCCATTTCGGGATCGATGAGGAAACACTGGAGGTTAGGGCAGTCGAGGTCACCAGCTGCGATATCGGCGATGCCCCCGTGCTGCCGGAACTATTGGCCCAGATCCCCACCGATCAGGACATAGCCAGTGTAACGGCCGACGGCGCCTACGACACCCGAAAGTGCCATGATGCCAATGCCGAACGTGGGGCCAATGCCGTCATACCGCCCCGCAAGAACGCCAAGCCGTGGAAGGCGATCACGGCAGGTGCGGTCGCGCGCAACGAAGCACTGCGGGCATCGAAATACCTCGGCCGTGCGCTCTGGCGACGACGGAGTGGCTACCACCGTCGAAGCCGCGTCGAAACCAACACTTTCATGGTTTGCAGGCAAACCATTGCCGGGCAATGGATGCATTGTGTGAAACTGCTGGGCCAGCGCCTCATGGCGCGCGACTTCGACCGTCAGGTGGCGGAGTTCCAGGTTCGTGTCGCCGTGCTGAACGGCTTCACCGCGCTCGGCATCCCCGTCACAAAGGCCGTGGGAGAAGTCTGTCCGGGATAATGGGAAGTCTGGCCGTCAGCCGATTTGCGCAACAGAGCCCTGGCAATCCACGGTGCTATTGAAGTTGCTCCACCAAGCCGGCCCAAAGCCATCGCCGCATTTGTCTACAGTTTTGACATTTACTTCAGTCGCGTCACCATCGTTTCGACGCGCGCGAACGGCTATATGGTGCGCGATCAGGATCGGCTGCCACTGCGTATTGGGATGTCCAAAATCGACGCCCATCTGCGCGGACTGGTGCCGCTTATCGACAACAGCGCAGGGCAGAACGGGGATTATTTTAGGCGTCTTTTGGCCGAGGCAACGCCAATTTTGCCAGTTCTACGACAGAACGCCATGGATTCACTAGAAGGTATCGTGCGCATCGATGCGTTAGAGCACACGAACCGAGCGATTGTCCTGCAATGGCTGATAGTACTGACGCTAGGAAAGCCGTGCTTTTGTTTGGTATCGCGGTGTTGGTGTTGTGGCAGTCTTCACTGTTGACGCGCCGCACCGTGGATTTTGCCCGCGTCAGCTCGAACTTGAATAAGGCGATCGAGACATCGCTGGACGCTGTGATCGTCACCGATATTTCCGGGCGGATCAGCACCTTTAACACTGCGGCTGAAAGCATGTTTGGCCGCAGCCTTGCCAAGGTGAAAGGTGATCTTGTCGAAAATCTGCTCCACCGCGGGGATCGTGCCGTGCGAAAGGGCCAACTGAGTGGGCGGCAGATAGCGGCAAACCTTGTACGTTCGGCCAACAGCGGCCGGGTGCGTCTGACACTGCAAAAAGGCGACGGATCAGATTTCATGGTCGAAGTAGCAATCGCGTCAGCTGTCGATATTGACGGCAAGCCGATCTTCCTCGCCTTCCTGCGTGACATCTCTAAACTGGTCGAGGCCGACGTGAAAAAAAGGGCGGCGCGCTTCGAGGCCGAACGCAGCGCTGCCGCCAACGCGCGCTTTCTGGCGGTGATGAGCCACGAAACGCGCACGCCGTTGCACGGCATCATCGCTTCGCTTGAGTTGTTGGACGGGATTGTCAAATCTACCCAAGGCAAGATGTTGGGTAAGATCGCCCGTGATTGTGCGCGCGGGTGATCAGCACGGAACCCAAGCTGTGACCGACCAGCACCGCGCCGGGGTGGCGCAGGATGGTGCCCGCCAGTTCGGCTTCCCACCGCGCCGGATCGGGGCGGGAGGGGTCAGACAGGTCCACCATCAGCACGTGACTGTCGGTTGCGGCCCAGCATTGCTGCCAATGTGGCGCCGCAGAGCCATCCAGACCGCGAACCAGAAGCGTTTTCACCATAACGGCCTCGCCTTGTTGCTTCTGATTACTCTATCAAAATAATCGTGATTTATTTTTCCAAAGATCGCGGGCGTGAGGGAAATTTCTTCTGCGCAGGCGCGCGGTCGCGGCAGGGCTGCGTTCTGGGCTGATTCTATCGGCTGTGGGTTGGCGCTCAGTCGAGACCGAAGATGCTGCTGACCGGATCTCCGGCGGCAAGGCGGCGGGTCCAGTTGGCCTCCAGCAGCAGCTTGGCTTCGGCGGCGTCGATCAGTTCGGCGAGGCGGTTGATGGGAAGGGCGACGAGGCCATCATCGTCGCCAAGGATCAAATCCCCGGGGTGTATTGCGCAGCCGCCAATGCTGACGGCGACGTTGACTGCGCCGTGTTCGGCTCCGGTCGGGCCGCGCGGGGTGATGTGGCGGCTGTAAACGGCGAAATTCTCAAGGGTGGCGAGGGTGGCGGTGTCGCGGATCGCACCGTCGCAGATGATGCCCGCAGCGCCTTGGGTGTGGAGTTGGCCGCCCAGAATGTCGCCGATCATGGCGTTGGCGGCATGGCCAGCGGCGGCGATCACCAAGACCTGACCGGGGCCAGTTTGACCGATGGCGTGCAGCACCGCGCCGAAATCGGGGGCGATGCAGTGGACGGTGACGGCCCGCGCGCAGAGGCGAGGCTGTTGGCCTGCGGGACGCAGGGGGCGGATTTGCGGGCTGATCTGCTGGGTGGGGATTAGGTCAACCGCGACAGCGACGGGGATGCGCTGCCAGCGCGCGCGCAGGTCGGCGGGGAGTGGGGCGAGCGCTGGATTGGCTTGCGTCACGGTCATGGGATGTCCTTTGTCAAAGGGGGCCAGCCGCTGATAGGGCGGCTGGCCAGAGGGGTTATTGCCGCACACGCATGCCCAGTTTTTCGTCAAACGCCAACGGTTTGTCGGATTTCGGCAGCGGCGCTTCTGCGACTTCCCCCACCGAGACGCCGTATTGCCAATCAGGCGGGCAGATCGCGATGTAGCGGGCGTAGCCACCCAGACCGCCGCCAAATTTCGGAAAGCCGATGGCAACCAGCGCGCCGACGGGCGGGACTTTATCAAGGTTCGCCACGCCCTCGGCCTGCGCGAAGCCGTTGTGCATCAGCCAATATTCGCCTTCCAGCGTCGGGGTGGCATCGGTGTCCAAGGGCTCGTGACCATGGAACAGGATCTTGCGCTCCAGATGCAGGAATTTCAGCGCATCCAGACCGACACCGGGGAAAGGCTTGCGCTTGGCGAGCTCGGGGTCTGGCCAGTCTTTCGACCAACCGGAGCGGACAAAGACCACCGAGCCTTCGGGAATTTGGCCGTATTCGGCCTCAAATGCCGTGATGTCCGAGACTTGCAGCGCGTAGCCATAGTCTTTTTGCACCTGTGGCTCAATGTTGATAACCACCAAAGGGCGGATGGTGTAGGTGGCGGGCAACTCGTCAATCGCCGGATATTCCGGGGCCCAATGCGCGGGCGGGTCAAGCTGCGTGCCGAGTTGGTCGGTTTGCAGAACGTAGTTTGTCGCCTCGAACCCGTGTTGCGCGAAGGTGAACACATCGCCTTTCTTGGCATATCCTTCGATATCAGCCCCGGCCTTGGCGGGGGCGAAGGTGGAGTTGCCAAAGCCGATCCAGACCGGAATGTCGGGGGTGATGGTATGGGTCAGATCGACATACTTCGCCGATTTGAAGGTGTCATTGTAGACTTTCCACAGGCCGAGGTCTTCGGCTTGGGCGGCGGTGGCAAGGCTTAAGGCAAGCAGTGGGGCGAGGGGAAGAAACGACTTCAGGTGCATGGCAGTGCCTTTCATGTTTCAGGTTTGGTCAGGCGGCTTTGGCAAGGCAGGCGCGGGTGGCGGCGGCCAATCGGTGGATGCCTTCTGTCAATGTCTGCGGGTCATTGAAGGTGAAGTTGATGCGGATGGCGCGGCGGTTTTGGGCCGTGGGGTCGAACACGCTGGAGGGGGTGATGCAGACGCCATGAGCCAGGGCCGTGCGCAGCAGATGGTCAGTGTTCAGGGCAGGATTGCGGGCGGTGGCCCAGACGAACATGCCGCCGGACGGGGTTTGCCAATCGAACAGGTCGGACAGATGGCTTTGCATTGCGGCACAGAGCGCGTCGCGGCGGTCACGGTAGAGAGTGAGGATGTTGGGCATGATGCCGTCGGTGAGGCCGGAGGCGAAGGCGTCGAGGGTGATGCGCTGGCCAAGGCCGGAGCTGGACATGTCGGAGCCTTGTTTGGCCATCACGAGGGCTTGGATCATTTCGGGGGCGGCGATGACCCAGCCGACGCGCAGGCCGGGGGCGAGTTCTTTCGACAGGGTGCCGAGGTAGATCACCGGGCCATTATAGGGGGTGCCGGTGGCGGCGAGGGTCAGCATCCGGGGTAGCGGCGGGCCATCATAGTAGAGTGTGCCGTAGGGGTCGTCTTCTATCAGCCAAGTGCCTGTGGTTTGGGCTGCGGCGACGAGGGCTTGGCGATCTTGCAGCGGCACCAAGCGCCCGGTGGGGTTGGAGAAATTCGGCACGGTATAGGCGAATTGCGCGCCTTGCAGGGCCGTGGTGGGGGTGAAATCGTTCGATTCCATCTGCATCGGGCGATATCGGGGGCGGCGGGGACGCCATGCGTCGAGCGCGCCCAGATAGGCAGGGGTTTGTGCGGCGATCAGGCTGCCTTCCTCCAGCAGCACCTTGCCGATCAGATCAAGGCCCTGCATCCCGCCCGAGGTGATCAGCACGTTTTGGCGGGTCAGATGCAGGCCGGGGGCGTTGAAACGGGCGGCGATCAGATCACGCAGGGCGGGGAGACCCTCAATCGGGGCGTAGGCGAGGGCGTCGGTGGGGTGATCGGTGATGGCGCGGGCGGAGAGGTCGGACAGAGCGGGGATCGGCCAAGTTTGCGGATCGGGCAGGCCACCTGCCATGTTGATCAGGCCGGGGATTTGGCCCGCCGACAGAAAGATTTGCGTCACATCATTGGTGTCGCTCAGCCATTTGGCGAAAGCGGGGCGTGTGGGGATGGGCTGGGGCATGACGTGAGACTCTCTGTTTGGCGCAAAGATTAGGCCAGTATTTGTGGCGAAACTCTGCAAATACTTGCGCTGGAGGCATTCTTGTTTAAGTTATTCTCTACATATTGCTCATTGATGAGAGACTTTCCCTATGCTTGATCTCGACTCGATTGATCACCGGATTCTGGATGTGCTGCGGCGGGATGGCCGGATTTCGATGTTGGATCTGGCGGATCGGGTGGGGTTGTCGCCAACGCCCTGTGGGCGGCGGGTGAAGCGGATGGAGGAGGCCGGGGTGATCACCGGCTATGCGGCGCAGATTGACCGGCGGGCTTTGGGGCTGCATGTCTGCGTGCTGGTCTCGGTGCGGTTAGCGCGGCATGGGCCGGAGGGAACACGGGAATTTCTGTCGGCGGTGGCGCGGCATCCTGAGATCACCGAATGTCTGCTGGTGACGGGAAATCTGGATTACATGCTGCGGATCTGGGTGCGCGATATTGAGGCGCTGGGGATTTTCATTCGCGATGTGTTGCAATCCATCCCCGCCGTGGCCGAAACCACGACGATGGTTATTTTGAAACAGGATGGCGCGCCGGGTTAGCTGCCCGCAGGACGCGCACCTGCGGTCAGACCGGCGATACGTTCGACCATGCTGGCGGCGTCGATGCCGAAATGGCGGTAAAGGTCGCCAATCGTGCCGGTTTGGCCGAAATGCTCGACGCCGAGTGGGATGGTGCGATGACCGCGCACACCGCCAAGCCATGCCAGCGTTGCGGGGTGGCCGTCGATCACGGTCATCAGGGTGCAATGCGTGGGCAAGGCGCTGAGCAGGTGTTCAATGTGGGAAATCGCAGCAGGATTGCCGCGGGCGCGGGCGCGTTGGGCGGCGGTCCAGCCTGCGTTGAGGCGATCTGCGGAAGTGACCGCCAGCACGCCGATATCGCGGCGCGTTTCAGCGATCAGGCCAGCGGCTTTGATCGCTTCGGGGGCGATGACGCCTTGGTAGGCGATCACCACATCGCAGTTCGGCCCCGGTGGACGCAGCCAGTAGCCACCGTCGATGGCGCCTTGGCGGAAGGCCTGATCGGCGCGTTGGCCCGGTTGCTCGATGGGGTTGGTGGAGAGCCGCAGATAGACCGCGCCGCCGGTTTCGTCGCGCAGCCAAGTGCGCTCATCCGGGTCGCCCGCGCCGTCGCGCTGCAGGTAGTCGAAGGCCCAAGCCATGATCACCGCCAGTTCATCGACGAAGGCGGGCTCGAAGGCGGCGAGACCGTCTTGTGCCATGCCGATCAGGGGGGCTGCGATGGATTGGTGCGCGCCGCCTTCGGGGGCAAGGGTGACGCCAGACGGGGTGCCGACGATGATAAAGCGGGCGTCTTGGTAGCAGGCGTAATTCAGCGCATCGAGGCCGCGGGCGACGAAGGGATCATAGACGGTGCCGATGGGGATCAGGCGTTTGCCGAACAGGGAATGTGACAGACCCGCCGCACCGAGCAGAAGGAACAGGTTCATCTCGGCAATACCGAGTTCAATATGCTGGCCTGCGGGGGTGAAATCCCATTTTGCGGTGGAGGGGATTTTCTGATCCTGAAAGGTGTCGGCTTGCGCGGTGCGGGCGAACAGCTTGCGGCGGTTGACCCATGGGCCGAGGTTGGTGGTGCCTGTCACATCGGGCGAGGTGGTGACGATGCGGGCGGCGAGAGCGGAGTCAGTTTTCGCGAGATCGTCGAGGATTTTGCCAAAGCCCATTTGGGTGGAGATGTCGCGATCCGATGCGGCGGTGATTTGGGGCACGGGGAGGATGGCGTCGGTAAATTGGCGCGGGCCTTTGGCGAAGAATGGGGCTTTTGACAGGAAGTCTTTGAATCCATTGGGATCGGCGATGGTGGCGAGGGGTTCCCATTCCTGCCCCTCTGGCACGCCCATATGCGCCTGCCAGTCTGCCATTTGCGCCTTGGTCATCAAGCCGCCGTGGTTGTCTTTGTGCCCCGCAATCGGGGTGCCCCAGCCTTTGATCGTATAGGCGAGAAAGCAGGTCGGGCGGTCGTGGGTGACGGCAGCGAAGGTTTCAGCCATCGTCTGCACGCAATTGCCGCCGAGGTTTTCCATCAGTTCAGCCAGTTCGGCATCGCTGCGGCGGGCGATCAGGGCGCTGACCTCACCTTGGTCGCCAAGATCGTCAAGCAGGTGCTGCCGCCAGATCGCACCGCCCAGGAAGGTGAGCGCAGCGTAAAGCTGGTTCGGGCAGGCGTCGATCCAGTCGCGCAGGGCGGCCCCGCCGGGTTCGTCAAAGGCAGCGCGTTGCAGGACACCGTATTTGATGCGGACCACCTGCCAGCTGAAAGCTTGAAATATTTTTTCAATGCGTTCGAACAGACCCTCGCGTACGATACCATCGAGCGACTGGCGGTTATAGTCGATGATCCACCAGGTGTTGCGCAGATCGTGTTTCCAGCCTTCTTGCAGACATTCGTAGATGTTGCCCTCATCGAGTTCGGCATCACCGACCAGCGCCACCATGCGGCCCAAGGGCAGGCCCTGCCCCCAAGTCTTCGCCGCGATGTAGTCTTGCACGAGCGAGGCAAACGAGGTGATCGCCACCCCCAAACCCACAGAACCCGTTGAGAAATCGACATCATCTCCGTCTTTGGTGCGGCTGGGATAGCTTTGCACGCCGTGATAGCCGCGAAAGTTCTGCATCTTTTCAACCGTGAGGTTGCCCATCAGATAATGCATGGCGTGGAAGATCGGCGAGGCGTGGGGTTTCACTGCCACCCGATCTTCGGGCCGCAAAGCCGAGAAATACAGCGCGGTCATGATCGACACCATCGAGGCGCTTGAAGCCTGATGTCCGCCAATCTTGATCGCATCCACCTTCGGGCGGATGTGGTTGGCGTGGTGGATCATCCAATGCGACAGCCACAGCAAGCGCTGCTCGATGGTCTTCAGATGGGGCATTGCGGCGGTTTCCTGCGATAGCTGCGGCGTTAGCTGTGGTATATCGCCAATTCAGCGGTGAATCTCGGCTCTATCAAGCAGATCTGGCCTGATAATTAGCTGAGATCGGCAAGAATTGAGAAAGATGTAACGATGTCAGCCATGCTTGACCGCTTTGATACTGAAATCCTGAGAGTGTTGCAGAAGGATGGTCGGCTGACGATCCATGATCTGAGCGCGCAGATCGGGCTGAGCCCCTCGCCCGTTGCACGGCGTCTGCGGCTGCTGGAGCAGGCGGGTGTCATCACCGGTTATGCGGCGCTGATCGACGAAGCGGCGCTGGGGTATGGTGTGTCGGTGTTCGTCTCGGTGCAGTTGGACAAGCAGGTCGATGAGGCGCTGGCAACGTTTGAGGCGGCGATTGCGGGATTTCCCGAGGTGGTGGATTGCTGGTTGATGACCGGCAATCGCGACTATCTGCTGCGGGTGGCGACCACGGGTCTGCCGGAGTTTGAGCGGTTTTTGGTCGGGCGTCTGACCAAGGTGCGGGGGGTGGCGTCGATTGAATCCTCGATCCCATTGCGGCGGGTCAAGGCCGGGTTGGCACGGGTGCCTTAGACTGGGCGGGGCGACTCGGAGTTTTCAGCTAGGCGTGGCTGGGCAGCATAGGGATGCTGTCGCGGTTGAAAAATAACGCGACATATTTCATCGTGTTTTGAGGGGGATAGACCTAACCTTGGGCATCAGCGGCTGATTGGCCGCGCTGCCACCATCAAGGATCAGATCAAGTCGCTTACGCTGCTGTTTGAGATTTGACGAAAGGAGACGCCAAGACCACTCTGACTGCATCCGGTTGATGCGGGGCGGTTTCGCGGCCAGAGCGTCATGCCATCGCGGCCGTTGTCGCGGTGCTGCATGATCAGTCGGAAACCCGCGAGCATTATCGGGCGCTGTTGGAGCGCAGCGATGCGGGTGGGATTGCGGCGGTGGTTTTGCGCGAGGCTGAGGCAGCGCGCACCACTGGCCCTCACGGCCATTTCCCAAAAGGCCCATTGTCGGTCGAAGATCGCGCCGGGTTGATTTATCGGATTTCGTCCGAGGTTCGGACGCTGCTGGGGGATCGACTTTCTGCGGCGTTAGAGCAAGCGCATCTGTTGGTGCTGCATCCGCGTGATGCCTCGCAGGCTGGGCTGCAGAGCCTATTGGATGCGGGCTGGAGCACCAATGCCATCGTTGTGTGTCGCAGCTGGTGGCGTTCCTCAGCTTTCAGATCCGCGTTGTCTCTGGCTTGCGCGCGGTTGCTGCCGCCACCGTCTCCAATCGTGCCGTCACTGCCATTCCCGCCTGAGGAGACCGTGATCACCCGCCCGACAACCATGAACCCAGCTATACCGCCGCTGGGCTGGGCTGGCTGCCTTGGTTGCAGCCTTTGGCCGAGGCCGATCTGACCCTGCGGCATTGGGCCGGGTTGGTGGATAAGTCTCGCTCGAAATCCGAATATTTCATGCTGCTGGCGCATGACCCCGAGGTGTTGGGCGCGGGTACCCGCACCGGATAAGGATATTTTCTACAACATCAAGGGCGGGCTGCCCCGGACAGAGCGGGAACTGGCGGCGGCGGCGGTGTCGCGGTTGAAGGGCTGCATCTTCTGCGCCTCAGTTCATGCGCGCTTTGCAATTGACCATCTGAAGCGCGCCAATGAAGTGAACGTGCTGCTGGAGGAGGGCATCCCCTCACCTTTGCGCGGGCGCAATGGCGCGGTGGTAACGGCTGCAGCGGCGCTGTCGCGGACGCCGCCCGGCTTTAGTGCCGCCCACGCGGCGAACCTTTTGGACAGCGGATTTGATGTGCAAAAGCAGGTTGATCTGGCGCTATCGGCATCATTTTTCCATTGGGCCAACCGCCTGATGCTGTCGATTGGTGAGCCGACGCCCGCTGCGGACTAAGCTTGATCTGCACGCGATCGTTTGGTTCATGCTCGCCGATTGCGCTGCGCAAAACTGATTCCTTCGCAAATTTCCCAACCTCTCCATACCGTCTGCGGTCAAGCCTTGCCGCATGGCGGCGAAATTTGTAGTCAAATCGGCAAAAAAGTATCAGCCGATGCGCGCTACCGTAGTAGTCTGCCCCGATCTGCCCTGTTAGCTTTGTCAGACGCCACGGAGAGACCTGCCGGGCAAGACGACGCAATCACCGGACCTTGAGTATGGATTTGCGCAGGGAGGAGACGCGGATGAAACCGGATCTAGAAGTCGTCCAAATCGGACGCTCGGAATCTTTCAAGGCTTGGGCGCATGGCTATCCGTATCATACGGTGCGCTGGCATTTTCACCCGGAATACGAAATTCATCATGTGGTGGCGACTTCAGGCCATTATTTCGTCGGCGATTTCATTGGCAATTTTGAGCCAGGAAATCTGGTGCTGACCGGGCCGAACCTGCCGCATAACTGGGTGAGCCATCTGGCGACGGGCGAAAGCGTGCCGTTGCGAGGCCGGGTGTTGCAGTTTACCGAAGACTTTATCGGCAATGCCATGGCACTTTTGCCGGAACTGGCCGCCTGTGAAAGCTTGCTGGAAACCAGCCGTCGCGGGGCGCTGTTCAGCCCGGCCACCGCCGAAGCCGCAGCGCCGATGTTGGCCGAACTTGTGACCGCACAGGGCATTCGGCGGATTGAAGTGTTCATCGGTTTGCTGGGCCTGTTGCAGCGGGCTGAAGTGACCACGCTGACCTCGACGAATTACCTGCCCGACCCTTCGGGCTTTATGTCTACGGGCATCAATGAGGCGCTGGCCTATATCAATGCCAACCTGACCGAGCCGTTCACCGAGACCGATCTGTCCGCGATTGCTGGGCTTTCACCTTCGGCATTTTCGCGCAGTTTTCGGCGGCATACAGGACAGTCGCTGGTGAAATACGTCAACCGCTTGCGGATCAATCTGGCCTGTCAGTTGCTGATGGGCAAGGACGAGATGAAGATCACCGACGTGTGTTTTTCATCTGGTTTCAACAACATATCCAACTTTAACCGGCAGTTTCAGGCGCAAAAGGGCATGACGCCCTCGCGGTTTCGGGAACTGCTGGCGGAGAACCAAACCCCGGCCCTTGCGGCCTGAGCAAACCTAAAACGGCCCTTGCGGCCTGAACCCATTCGGCCAAAGGCCAATCCTGCGGGCAGGAGGAACCCCGCAGGTGCCGCTTCTGGTGAAGATCCGGCTTGAAGGAAGGCAAAAGGCAACGGTGGCAGAACCCTACTGCCCCCGCAGGGCCGTGCTTTGCCTGATGACAAGCCGATAAGCCTCGGCGGTGCTGACCCGCGCCGTCGAGGTTCCATCAAAACCGGTCAACATGGAGGACGACCAATGAAACTTATCGTATCGCATCTGACGGGTGCTTTGGCGCTGTCGACGGCCCTGATCTCTGGCGCGGCTTTCGCGCAAACCGCTGGCATCGTGGCGTTTTTGATGCCCGACCAAGCCTCGACCCGCTACGAGCAACACGATTTCCCTGGCTTTGAAGCCGAGATGAAGAAGCTTTGCGCCGATTGCACCGTGATCTACCAAAACGCAAATGCCGATGTGGCACTGCAACAGCAGCAGTTCAACTCGGTGATCACCCAAGGCGCGAAAGTCATCGTGCTGGACCCGGTTGACAGCAGCGCCGCCGCCGCTTTGGTTAGCCTTGCGCAAAGCCAAGGCATCAAGGTGATCGCTTATGACCGCCCGATCCCCGACAAGCCCGCAGATTACTATGTTTCGTTTGATAACAAAGGCATCGGCAAGGCGATTGCGGAATCTCTGATGGCGCATCTGAAAGACCTTGGCCTGCCCACCGACAAGGGCGGCGTGTTGCAGATCAACGGCTCGCCCACCGATGCGGCGGCCGGGTTGATCAAGGACGGTATCCACGAAGGGATTGCCTTGTCCGGCTATGCGACTTTGGCCGAATTCGACACGCCAGATTGGGCACCGCCGAAAGCGCAGGAATGGGCGGCAGGGCAGATCACTCGGTTCGGCGCGGATATCATTGGTGTGGTGGCTGCGAATGACGGTACTGGCGGCGGTGCGGTTGCGGCGTTCAAAGCGGCAGGCATTGATCCGGTTCCGCCGGTGACCGGCAACGATGCGACTTTGGCAGCGTTGCAGTTGATCATTGCGGGCGACCAGTACAATACGATTTCCAAACCTTCGGAAATCGTGGCGGCGGCGGCGGCCAATATCGCCGTGCAGTTCCTGAATGGCGAAACGCCGAAAGCCGAGATGAGCCTCTATGACACCCCGTCGCAACTGTTCGTCCCGGCTGTGGTGACGCGCGAAAACCTGAAAGCTGAGATCATCGACAAGGGCATCCTGACCGCAGCCGAGCTGTGTGTGGATCGCTATGCCGCTGGTTGCGCGGAACTTGGTATCAAGTAATCGCACCCCGCCGTCTGGCCCGCCCTCCCCGGGCCAGACGGCTTCCTTTGATCTGAAAAGGAGCCGCCATGTCGGACCGATCCCAGACCCGCAAAGCCCAAACGCGCAAAGAACCGGGCGAGTTGCTGCTTTCCCTGCGTGGTATTTCCAAGAATTTCGGCGCGGTTTCGGCGCTGACCGATATCGACCTTGATATTCATGCGGGCGAAGTCGTGGCCTTGGTCGGCGACAATGGCGCTGGCAAATCAACTTTGGTGAAGGTGCTGGCCGGGGTGCATCAGGCCTCATCCGGCAGTATCGAGTTTCAGGGCAAGCCTGTGACAATGGCCAGCCCTGCGGCGGCGTTGCACCTGGGCATTGCCACGGTGTTTCAGGATTTGGCTTTGTGCGAAAATCTGGATGTGGTGGCGAATATCTTCCTGGGCCAAGAATTGAACCCGCTGCGGCTGGACGAGGTCGCGATGGAGGTTCGGGCTTGGACGCTTTTGAATGAACTCGCCGCCCGCATCCCTTCGGTGCGTGAACCCATCGCCTCGCTTTCGGGCGGACAGCGGCAAACCGTCGCCATTGCGCGGTCGCTGCTGCTGAACCCGAAGATCATCATGCTGGACGAACCGACCGCCGCCTTGGGCGTGGCGCAGACGGCTGAGGTGTTGAACCTGGTCGAGCGTGTCCGAGACAAGGGGCTGGGCGTCATCATGATCAGCCACAACATGGAAGACGTGCGCGCTGTGGCGGACCGTATCGTCGTGCTGCGCTTGGGGCGCAACAATGGTGTGTTCACGCCGGATGCCAGCAATCAGGACCTTGTGGGGGCCATCACCGGGGCCACCGATAACGCCGTCTCGCGCCGGGCTGACCGTTTGCGTGAAACCGAAGGAGAGCCGCTATGAGCCCGCAACTAGACCGCGCCGACGCGCGCGTGACCCATGCCACCGGGCTTTCCGGCACCATCAAGGCGTTTATGGATCGGGTGAAATCCGGCGATCTTGGGTCTTTGCCCGTTGTCGTGGGCTTGGCGATTATCTGGACGGTGTTCACGGCGTTGAACCCGATTTTCCTGTCGCCGAACAATCTGGTGAACCTGCTGTTTGATTGCTCGACAACCGGAGTCATCGCCTTGGGCATCGTCTGCGTGCTGATGCTGGGTGAGATTGATCTGTCGGTGGGGTCGATGAGCGGGGTGGGTTCTGCCCTGATCGGAGTGCTTTGGGTCAACCAAGGCGTGCCTTTGCCGGTGGCGATTGGCACTGCCGTCGCCTTGGGCGCATTGATCGGAGCGGTTTATGCAACCTTGCGCAATCGGCTGGGGATGCCGAGTTTCGTCTCTACCTTGTCGGGGCTTTTGGCGCTGCTCGGGTTGCAGTTGTACATGCTGGGCGCAACCGGGTCGATCAACCTGCCCTATGGGTCAAAAATGGTCGAGTTCGGTCAGTTGATGATCCTGCCCGCGTGGCTGTCTTATACTTTGGCGCTGATACCGGGGATTGTGATGCTCGTGGTGGGGCAGTCGACCAATGCCCGGCGGCGTGCGGCTAATCTGTCGGCGGGGTCGTCGTCGGGGCTTGTTGTCAAAGCCGCACTCACCACCATCGCTTTGCTTGCCATCGTGTTCTACCTGAGCCTTGGCCGTGGCGTGCCGTGGATGTTTGCGCTGTTTGTGGCGTTGGTTCTGGTGATGAATTACGCGCTGACACGCACGCAATGGGGCCGTTCGATGAAAGCTGTCGGTGGCAATGCCGAAGCGGCGCGGCGCGCGGGCATCAATGTGCGCGGCATCTATATCAGCGCGTTTATGCTGTGTTCGGCGCTGGCCGCGCTGGGCGGTGTTTTGTCGGCGGCACGTCTTGCCTCGTCCAGCCAGCAGGCCGGGACGGGCGACGTCAACCTGAACGCGATTGCTGCGGCAGTCATTGGCGGCACAAGCTTGTTCGGCGGGCGGGGCACTGCGTTCTCGGCGCTGCTGGGGATCATCGTGATCCAATCGATCGCCAATGGCCTCACGCTTTTGAACCTGTCTTCAAGCCTGCGCTACATGATCACCGGGGCGGTTCTGGCCATCGCCGTGATCGTCGACAGCCTTGCCCGTCAAAGCCGCGCCTCGCATGGCCGGGCTTAATCCAAGGATATGATCATGTCGCAAGAGTTGAACGGAAAAGTGGCCGCCGTGACCGGGGCGGCCTCGGGGATCGGGCTGGAATGTGCCAAGGTGATGCTGGAGGCGGGGGCGCGGGTGCTGCTGATTGACCGTGCCGAGGATAGACTGGCAGCGTTGTGTGCCGAACTGGGACCAAACGCCATTCCCTTGGTAATTGACCTGATCAGCCCGACAAGCGTGGCAGGGATGATGCCGCAGATTATGAGCAAAGCCGGGCAGTTGGATATCTTCCACGCCAACGCCGGGGCTTATGTTGGCGGCGATGTGGTGACGGGCGATCCTGACGCTTGGGATCGCATGCTAAACCTGAACATCAACGCCTCGTTCCGCGCAATCCAAGCCGTGTTGCCGCATATGGTGGAGCGGCAGACGGGGGATATCATCATGACCAGTTCCATCGCGGGGATCGTTCCGGTGGTGTGGGAGCCGATCTACACCGCGTCGAAATTCGCGGTGCAGGCGTTTGTGCATACGGTGAGGCGTCAAGTGGCGAAGCATGGCATCCGGGTGGGGGCGGTTTGCCCCGGTCCGGTGGTGACGGCTTTGCTGGATGATTGGCCGAAGGCGAAGATGGACGAGGCCCTCGCCAATGGCAGCCTGATGATGCCGAAAGAAGTCGCCGATGCGGTCTTGTTCATGCTGACGCGTCCGCGCAATGTGACTATCCGGGATCTGGTGATCCTGCCCAATTCGGTGGACCTGTAAGCCATGTATCTGATCGGCATTGACGTAGGCACGGGCAGCGCGCGCGCCGGGGTATTCGACGGATCGGGCGCGATGTTGGCTTCGGCTAAAGCCGATCTGGTGATCTGGCGTGAAGCGGGCGCGATTGTTGAGCAATCCTCGGATCAGGTTTGGGATGCAGTGTGCCAATCGGTGAAGGGCGCGGTTGCGGCGGCGGGAATTGATCCGGCAGAGGTGAGCGGCATCGGCTTTGACGCCACTTGCTCGCTTGTCGTGCTGGGCGCGGGCGGTGTGCCGCTGGCGATTGGGCCATCGGAAGATACGGCCCGCAATATCATCGTATGGATGGATCATCGCGCCGTTGCACAAGCGGAGCGGATCAATGCAGCGGGCCATGATGTGCTGAAATATGTCGGCGGCGTGATCTCACCCGAGATGGAGACGCCGAAACTGTTATGGTTGCGCGAAAATCGGCCAGAAACCTTTGATAAGGCCGCGGATTTCTTCGATCTGGCCGATTTTTTGACTTGGAAGGCTTCTGGCAACCGGGCGCGGTCGACCTGCACCGTCACCTGCAAATGGACCTATCTCGCGCATGAAAAACGCTGGGATGCCGGGTATTTCCAGCAGATAGGGCTGGGGATTCTGGCCGACGAGGGCTTTGTGCGTATCGGCACCGAGATGGTCGAACCCGGCACCGCCCTTGGGCAAGGCCTGACGGCTGAGGCCGCTGTTGACCTTGGCTTGCGCCCCGGAACCCCTGTGGCTGCGGGGTTGATTGACGCCCATGCGGGTGGAGTCGGCACGGTTGGGGCGATGGGCAATGATCCGACCGAGAATATGGCCTATGTGTTTGGCACCTCGTCTTGCACGATAACGACGACGGCTCAGCCGCAGTTCGTACCCGGCGTCTGGGGTCCGTATTTTTCGGCGATGATGCCGGATATGTGGCTGAATGAGGGTGGCCAGTCGGCTGCGGGGGCGGCGATTGATCACCTGCTGAAGCTGCACCCTGCGCATGCAGACGCGAAAACTGCGGCCAAGGCTGCGGGCCTTCCATTGGCGGTCTGGCTGGCCAATCAGGCGGCGGAAGGCTCGGCCAGCGCATCCGATGCGGTTGATCTGGCTGGGGGCGTGCATGTGGTGCCGGAATTCTTGGGCAACCGCGCACCCTTCGCTGATCCACATGCCCGCGCGTTGATCGCGGGTCTGGGAATGGAGGAGGACCTCGCCAGCCTTGTGCAGCTATATGTCGCGGGCCTCTGCGGCATTGGTTATGGCTTGCGGCAGATCATCGACACGCAAACCGCCCATGGTGCGCCAATCAAGCGGGTGATGATCAGTGGCGGCGCGGGGCAGCATGATCTGGTCCGGCAAGTGTTGGCCGACAGCACCGGGGTCACCGTGGTGGCGACCGAGGCCGAGGAGCCTGTGCTGCTGGGTTCAGCGATCTTGGCGGCGGTTGCGGCGGGGCAGTATGGCACGATCCCGCAGGCGATGGCTGCGATGTCACGCCCAAAGCAAAGCTTTCCGCCCAGCGCGGGGCGGCATATTGGTGTCCATGACGCCCGGTACGCGGCGTTCAAGGCGCTGCAAAGTGCGGCGCGCCTGCTGCGTACCACGGTCTGACACGTCGATCAGGGCTATAATTCCGCACGCGAGGCGGATTGATCGGCATCCGGCTTTGCGGCAAGCTGCCGCGATTGCCAGCATGTGTAGGTTATTCCTGACGCTCTATTCTGGAGCACCTGATCGGCGAATTTGCCGAACCCGAAGTGATTCAGCCGCATCAGGCGGCGCTAAGGGCGTTTCTGGTCGATCTTCCGGCGATGGCGCAACAACTGACTTCGACAGCGGCAGGCTCGGCACCCTTGCAAACACCGTTCACACAGGCGCAATTGAGTGGGCACTAAGACGGGGACGATCCAGAAGATCAAGGCGACGCGGATGATGATCAAGGGGTTGTTGTAGACGGACGGGCCCAACTCGGGACCAAATTATATATATACATATCAAATACTTCAACTGTCCACATTAAGGCCTTGGTAAGATTTGGCGATAAGACAGACGTTTTGGGTGATGTGGCACGGCCCCGTTCTCAGGACCGTGCCGTTATCTTTACAGGATAAAATCTGTGGCCGTCAGCGTCAGATTTCCAGCCAGAAGAATGCGGAATTCAGCAATCCCGTCGCCGGAGGTATCGGCAAGGATCAGCGTATCCAGCCCGCTGGCCTGCTTGATCAGCTGACCTGCAACGTTGGAAAAGCTGGCCACGAAACTGAAGGCATCATTGGCCAAAGTACCCGCCTTGGCGTCAATGGCGGACAGGTCGATCTTGTCTTCCCCGATGTGGAAATCAGTGATCAGATCGAGCGAGCCACGATTTACCAGCGAGTCAGCAGCCACGCCTGAGGAGACGCCGGAATCCTCGCCAGAGAGATAGCCGTAGTTGGTCAGCACCAATTGAGAGCTTGTAACAGAACGCCGCCGCCGAAAATGCTGCCGTCGGACAGGATGTTCACCGTCAGAGGATCGATCGTTCCGGATTGGTGATGCCATAGTAGCTGAGGCTTGCCATCACCGATCCGGCGAGATTGATTGTGGTCGCGCCAATGCTGGCATCAATGCCTATCGCATAGCTGTTTTCCGACTCGAGCACCGTTGGGGCGGTTATCAGGTAATTCCCCCCCTGAACTGATGGTCAACGCGCGGGTGTCAGCAGCAGTTACAGATACACTGGTTGAAATAACTGGCATTTATCGCTCCGGTAAAAGGGGTTCTTTGAACCGATTAACGCGCTGATACTGCCCGCGGCATCGCAGTTCTGTCAATCAACGCAGGGCTGGTTGAGTTTGCGGGGGTTTGCGCCTATCACCGTGGCAACCAAAGACATTGCAAAAAGGCGGCATCCGTGGCCATTCATCTCTATCAAAACGACCTGCCCGCTGGGCTGAAACTTGGCCGGGTTGTGGCCATCGACACCGAAACCATGGGGCTGAACCCGATGCGGGATCGGCTGTGTCTGGTGCAACTGTCGTCGGGCGATGGCAACGCGCATCTGGTGCAGATCGCCCGCGGGCAAAAGTCCGCCCCGAACCTTGAAGCTTTGCTGACCGACCCGGACGTGATCAAGCTGTTCCACTTTGGCCGCTTTGATGTGGCCGCAATGAAGCACGCGTTTGGGGTGACGACCGCGCCCGTATGGTGCACCAAGATTGCTGCGAAACTGATCCGCACGTTTACCGACCGTCATGGGCTGAAATACCTGCTGAACGAGTTGGTCGGGGTGGACGTATCAAAGCAGCAGCAGACTTCGGATTGGGGTTCAGTCACGCTGTCAGATGCGCAGAAAGAGTATGCAGCATCGGACGTGCTGTATCTGCACAAGCTGAAGGCCGCGTTGGAGGCTATTCTGATCCGCGAAGATCGGCTTGATCTGGCGCAGCGTTGCTTTGATTTCTTGCCCACCCGCGCCGAGTTGGATCTTTTGGGATGGGACGAGCCGAATGACCTTTTCCACCACTGATCTGGGCGCAGACTTTCTGGCCGCAGACTTTCTGGCCGCAGGGCAACGGGTGATCCGGCGCGAGGCCGAGGCTTTGGGGATCCTGGCCGATCATCTGGGGCCCTCGTTTGCGCAGGCGGCGGAAATGATCATGGCGGCGAGCGGGCGGGTGATTGTCTCGGGGATGGGGAAATCGGGGCATGTCGCGCGCAAGATCGCGGCGACTTTGGCCAGCACTGGGACACCCGCGCATTTCGTGCATCCGGGGGAAGCCAGCCACGGCGATCTGGGGATGCTGACCAAGGGCGATGTATCGCTGGTGCTGTCGAATTCGGGCGAGACGGTGGAACTGGCGGATATTATCGCCCATACGCGGCGGTTTGGGATTCCGTTGATTGCTGTGGCCGCGCGGGCGGATAGCACTTTGGTGCGGCAGGCGGATGTGACAATCCTGCTGCCGGATGCGCCCGAGGCTTGCGCCACGGGGATCGTGCCGACCACATCCACCACGATGATGCTGGCTTTAGGCGATGCTTTGGCGGTGGCCTTGATGGAGCACCGCGCGTTTACGCCCGAACATTTCCGGCTGTTCCATCCCGGCGGCAAGCTGGGCGCGAAGCTGCTGAAAGTGCGCGATCTGATGCATGTCGATCTGCCACTGATTGCGGCGGAAAGCCCGATGACCGAGGCTTTGCTGGTGATCAGCCAGAAGGGTTTTGGCGTGGTGGGCGTGACCGAGGCGGGCGCTTTGGTCGGCATCATCACCGATGGTGACTTGCGCCGCCATATGGATGGGCTTCTCAGCCTGACAGCGGGGGCGGTGATGACCCATAGCCCGCGCACGGTGGCGCCGGATGCTTTGGCGGAAGCGGCGGTGCTGGTGATGAATGAGCGAAAGATCACCTGTCTGTTCGCAGTGGACCCGTTGCGGCCCGGTCAGGCGCTTGGCATCGTGCATATCCATGACTGTTTGCGCGCGGGGGTGATCTGATGGCGATTCCGCTGCGCGACCAGTGGCATTCTCGGCTGGTGTCGGTGCTGAAAGTACTGCTGCCGCTGATCGCACTGGTGCTGCTGTCGACGTTGTTTTTGTTCTCGCGCAAGATCAACCCGGAAGACGCCATCCCCTATGCGACGGTTGACGTGGAAGACCGCTTGCGCGACCCGAAGATGACCGATGCGGGGTTTGCTGGTGTCACCTCGGATGGGGCATCGCTGAGCATTCAGGCGGGCGAGGCGAAACCGACGGCAGGGGGTGGCGCGTTGAAGCTGGTGCAGGGGCTGCTGCAAACGCCGGATGGGGCGAAAACCGAACTCGCCTCGGCTGCGGTGGCGCTGGATTCTGCGCAAAAGATGATTGAGCTGACCAATGGGGCTGAATTGCGCGCCTCGAATGGCTATGTGGTGCAGGCGCAGGGTTTTGGGGTTTCGACCGCCGACACCCATGTCGAAAGCCGTGGCCCGATCAGCGCGGTTGGTCCCGGCGGGCAGTTGACGTCGGATCATATGGTGCTTTCCCAGCAGGCTGCGGCGGGGCCGTATCTTCTGGTTTTCAACGGCAAGGTGCGGCTGCTATACCAGCCGGGTCAATGACAGGATTTTCCGATGCTTCGTAATATCGCTTGTTCCGCCGCGCTGGTTCTGAGTCTTGCGCAGTCTGCTTTGGCCGAGGGGGCAGAGGTGGCTTTTGGGGGGCTGAAAGGCGATCCCACAGCACAGGTAGAGATGAACGCCGATACGCTGACCGTCAACCAAGCTGATGGCACGGCAGTGTTTTCCGGCGATGTGGTGGTGTCTCAGGGCGCGATGAAGCTGTCGGCCAATGAGGTGCGTGTGGCTTACGGCGCTGACAAGACCAGTATCGAGACCCTGTTTGCGACAGGCAACGTCTTGCTCGTGAACGCCAGCGATGCGGCGCAGGCGGATAGTGCGGTTTATACCATCGCCTCGGGTGAGGTTGTGATGACCGGGAACGTGCTGTTGACCCAAGGCCAGGCGGCGATGTCGGCGGGCAAACTGGTGATTGATCTGAAAACCGGCATGGGCCGCATGGAAGGCCGGGTGAAAACCACCTTCGTGCCGGGGAAGAAGTGATGCCAGATACGCCGAAGCCCGTTCTGGCGGTGACCGATGGCGATGCGGGACTGTCGATCCGGCATATCCGCAAAAGCTACAAACGCCGCCCCGTGATCCGCGATGTGTCGCTGCACCTGAACCGGGGCGAAGTGGTGGCGCTGCTCGGGCCGAATGGTTGTGGCAAGACCACGACATTTTATACCATTGCGGGACTGGTGACACCGGAAAGCGGTCAGGTGATGATCGACGGGCGCGATGTTACATCCTTGCCGATGTATCGCCGGGCACAGTTGGGCATTGGTTATCTGCCGCAGGAAGTCTCGATCTTTCGCGGGCTGTCGGTGGAAGACAATATCCTCGCCGTGCTGGAAATCCGCGAGAAGGACCACCACAAGCGGCGAGAGCGGCTGGAGGAGTTGCTGTCAGAGTTTTCCATCACCCATCTGCGTCGCGCCCCCGCATTGGCCTTGTCGGGCGGGGAGCGGCGCCGAGTCGAAATCGCCCGCTGTCTGGCGGCTGATCCGAAATATCTGCTGCTGGACGAACCCTTCGCCGGGGTTGATCCGATTGCGGTCGGCGAGATTCGCCACCTTGTGCATGATCTGAAATCACGCGGCATCGGCGTGCTGATCACCGACCATAACGTGCGCGAAACCCTAGAGATTGTGGACCGCGCCTACATCCTGCACGATGGCGTGGTGCTGAAAACCGGCACCACCGAGGAAATCGTTAAGGATGAAATGGTGCGCCGGGTCTATCTGGGCGAGAATTTCCGCATCATCTAGCGCAAGTTTAACAATGGC
>JBKJTI010000087.1:0-4375 GCA_046590425.1 Cypionkella sp.
GCAGCCCGAACCGGGCGCGGACAACTCGGAGGAAGATATGGCAAAACGTGTGGCAGTGATCGGCGCAGGGCCGTCTGGTCTGGCCCAACTGCGGGCTTTTCAATCGGCCAAGATGAACGGGGCGGAAATCCCCGAAATTGTATGCTTTGAAAAGCAATCCAACTGGGGTGGGTTGTGGAACTACACGTGGCGCACTGGTCTGGATGAGAATGGCGAGCCGGTTCACAGTTCAATGTATCGCTATTTGTGGTCGAACGGCCCGAAGGAAGGTCTTGAGTTTGCGGATTATTCCTTTGAGGAGCATTTCGGCAAGCAAATCGCCTCTTACCCCCCCCGCGCTGTATTGTTCGACTATATTGAGGGTCGGGTGAAGAAGGCCGGCGTGCGTGATTGGATCCGGTTTTCCACCCCGGTGCGCTTTGTGAAATACAACGAAGCCAAGGGCAATTTCACTGTTACCGCGCATGATATGAAAACCGACCAGATGTATGACGAGGAGTTCGACAACGTCATCGTCGCTTCGGGCCACTTCTCGACCCCGAACGTGCCGGAATATCCGGGGTTTGATAAATTCGGCGGGCGGGTGCTGCACGCGCATGATTTCCGCGATGCGATGGAGTTCAATGGCAAGGATATTCTGCTGCTTGGGTCAAGCTATTCGGCGGAAGATATCGGCTCGCAATGCTGGAAATATGGCGCGAAGTCGATCACCGTGGCCTATAGGAATGCGCCGCTCGGCTACGATTGGCCGGAGAATTTCGTCGAAGTGCCTGCGCTGGAGCGGGTGGATGAAACGACGGCTTATTTCAAGGATGGCACCAGCAAACGCGTCGACGCGATCATTCTGTGCACCGGGTATAAACATCACTTCCCGTTCCTGCCGGATGATCTGCGCTTGAAAACGGCGAACCGTTTGGCTGCGGCGGATCTATATAAGGGGGTGGTTTGGGTGAATAACCCGAAGCTGTTCTATGTGGGGATGCAGGATCAGTGGTTCACCTTCAACATGTTTGACGCGCAGGCTTGGTGGGTGCGGGATGTGATCATGGAGCGGATTGCGGTGCCTGCCAATAAGGCGGTGTTGCAGGCCGATGTGGTCGACCGGGTGGCGCGCGAGGATGCGGGGCAGGACGCGCATGACGCGATCCAATATCAGGGCGATTATGTGAAGGAGTTGATCGCCGAGACCGACTATCCCAGCTTTGATGTCGATGGGGCGTGTGAGGCGTTCTTTGAGTGGAAGGACCACAAGAAAGCCGGGATCATGACCTTCCGCAACCACGCTTATAAATCGGTGATAACGGGGTCGATGGCACCTGTCCATCACACGCCATGGAAGGATGCTTTGGAGGATAGTCTGGAGGCTTACCTTCGGAACTGAGGAACGGAGAAAGGCCCCGGAGTTTCCGGGGCCCTTTTTTGCTGGTCCCAACTCGGGACCTTTTTAATTGTTTTTGTATTCAGGGCATTACGAGGCGCTGGTAAGAGAAAATTAACGAAGGCGGATTAAGCGCCGCGGCCACGGCTCGGGGCCGGGGCGGCGAGGCACATGGGGCTTGACGCCGTGGATCTACGACAGGCGTTCGTATCGTGTTCAGCAGTGGAAGCCTCCGGCGGGGATATTTAGGCCAGTATGAGATAGTTTAGAGAGTGCTGGGATTTAGGGAGTGCTGCGCGTTGGTCCCGGCACTCCCTTGGGTTTCCTTAGATGTCCAGCGTGTTGTCGTGTTCCCATTTCGAGAAATGGCTGACGTAGCTGTCCCACTCTTTGCCTTTCAGCTTCAGATAAGCGGCGGAGAATTCTTCGCCCATCGCGGCTTTCAGGGTAGTGTCCTTGTCGTAGTCGCGCAGGGCGTCGAGCAGGTTCAACGGCAGTTTCGGAGCACCTGTCACCGTCTGACCTTGGGTATACATATCAATGTCATAGCGCGGGCCGGGGTCGGCTTTGGTGCGCACGCCATCAAGGCCTGCGGCAAGGATCACCGCCTGCATCAGATAGGGGTTGGCCGCGCCATCGGGCAGGCGCAACTCAAACCGTCCCGGCCCCGGAACGCGGACCATGTGCGTTCTGTTGTTGCCGGTCCAGGTCACGGTATTCGGGGCCCAAGTCGCCCCCGACGAGGTGCGCGGTGCGTTGATGCGTTTGTAGCTGTTGACGGTCGGATTGCAGATCGCCGCCAGAGCCGAGGCGTGTTTCATAATGCCGCCAAGGAAGTTGCGGCCACGGTCGGACAGGCCAAGTTCCTTGCTATCATCAGAGAATACGTTCTTTTTGCCGTCCATATCCCAGACCGAGATATGGGCGTGGCAACCCGATCCAGTCAGGCCTTTGAACGGTTTTGGCATGAAGGTGCAGCGCAGACCGTGCTTTTCCGCCACCGATTTCATCATGAATTTGAAGAAAGAGTGCTTGTCAGCGGTTTGCAGCACGTCGTCGTATTTCCAGTTCATCTCATACTGGCCGGTCGCGTCTTCGTGGTCGTTCTGGTAGGCCTCCCAGCCGAGTTCCAGCATGTAATCGCAGACCTCGGCGATCACGTCGTATTGCCGCATCATCGCTTGCTGGTCGTAGCAAGGTTTCTCTGCGTTATCATAGGGATCGGCGATTTTGTCACCTTCCGGGGTCAGCAGGAAGAATTCGGGTTCAACTCCGGTTTTGACGCGCAGGCCCTCTTTCGCGGCCTCATCGACCAGCTTGCGCAGCACGTTGCGCGGGGCTTGGGCGACGGGTTTGCCCTCCATCACGCAGTTGGAGGCGAGCCACGCGACTTCTTTTTTCCACGGCAGTTGGATGACGGATGAGGCATCCGGCACCGCCATCATATCGGGGTGGGCGGCGGTGAGGTCGAGCCAAGTGGCGAAGCCCGCAAAGCCCGCGCCCGCAACGGCCATATCGTTGATCGCCTGCGACGGCACCAGTTTGGCGCGCTGCGAACCGAACAGATCGGTGTAGGAAATCATAAAATATTTAACGCCTTTTTCTTTGGCGTAGGCGGCTAGATCTTGGACCATATCGGTCACTCCCTGTCGTCTTTATGTTTTGAAGCGGGCCTGATTGTTCAGACCCGCCAACAGCTTAGAACCCGTTCTTGCCGGGAATCCAGTTGGTGCCCGCCAAGGGAACACCGGCCATGGCAGCGCCTTCGATGGTCAGCGCGCAAAGGTCTTCGGGCTCCAGATTGTGCAGGTGGTTTTTACCACAGGCCCGCGCGATGGTCTGGGCTTCCAGCGTCATCACCTTGAGGTAGTTTTTCAAGCGGCGGCCACCGAGGATCGGATCGAAGCGGTTGTAAAGCTCGGGGTCTTGCGTGGTGATGCCTGCGGGGTCGCGGCCCTCGTGCCAGTCGTCATAGGCGCCTGCGGTGGTGCCGAGTTTGTTGTATTCGGCCTCAAGCCGGGGGTCGTTGTCGCCCAAGGCGATCAGCGCGGCGGTGCCGATGGCGACAGCATCAGCGCCCAAGGCCATCGCCTTTGCCACATCCGCGCCAGTGCGGATGCCGCCCGAGACGATCAGTTGCACTTTGCGGTGCATGCCGAGATCTTGTAGCGCCTTCACCGCCAGCGGGATACAGGCAAGGATCGGCATGCCAACATTTTCGATGAACACGTCTTGGGTGGCTGCCGTGCCGCCTTGCATCCCGTCCAAGACCACCACATCCGCGCCCGCTTTGACGGCGAGGGCGGTGTCGTAATAGGGCCGCGCGCCGCCGATTTTGACGTAGATCGGCTTTTCCCAATCGGTGATCTCGCGGATCTCCATGATCTTGATTTCCAGATCGTCGGGGCCGGTCCAGTCGGGGTGGCGGCAGGCCGAACGTTGGTCGATGCCTTTGGGAAGGTTGCGCATTTTGGCGACGCGGTCGGAGATTTTCTGGCCCAGCAGCATGCCACCGCCGCCGGGTTTGGCACCTTGGCCGACGACGACTTCGATGGCGTCAGCGCGGCGAAGGTCATCGGGGTTCATGCCGTAGCGGCTGGGCAGGTATTGGTAAACGAGGGTGTTGGAATGGCCGCGTTCTTCCTCGGTCATGCCGCCATCGCCGGTGGTGGTGGATGTGCCGGCGGCAGAAGCGCCCCGGCCCAAGGCTTCTTTCGCTGGGCCGGAGAGCGCGCCGAATGACATGCCTGCGATGGTCACGGGGATGTCGAGGTGGATGGGTTTCTTGGCATAGCGGGTGCCGAGCCAGACATCGGTGGCGCATTTCTCGCGGTAGCCTTCAAGCGGGTAGCGGGAAATTGACGCGCCGAGGAACAGCAGATCGTCGAAATGCGGCAGTTTGCGTTTGCTGCCACCACCACGGATGTCATAGATTCCAGTGGCTGCGGCGCGGCGGATTTCGGCGTTCACGTCGTTGGAATAGGTCCAGCTTTGCTT
>JBKJTI010000112.1:0-9891 GCA_046590425.1 Cypionkella sp.
GAGCTATTTGATGGCGACGCTCCCGGCGCGCTTGCCACTGCCGAAACAGATACCTATCAAACCCAAGGTCTCTCGTTATCAACGAGGGACAACCGGGGGGCAGGTCACCACCAATGCTGCAAAATACGGTGCATTCTCAACACCAGTAGGTCACATCAAGATTTCCTGGGTCATCAAAAAGAACGAAATTGCGTTGTCGTGGCAAGAACGGGGTGGGCTGTCAGTCCTTGGGCCACCCGCCAAAGAAGGCTTCGGAAGTCTCTTGGCCCGGCACAGTATCGAAGGTCAGCTTCATGGCGATCTGGCGTTCATCTGGGACGCGGACGGGTTGACAGCAAATCTTTCGGCGACCGTGGAACGCTTGGCTCTGTAAAGCGTTGGCAATTATGCATAAGCATCTTAACAAACGGGAGAAACGCCGGTGCTAACGGGCTCTCTCGTGCTGGTTGCAGAAGACCAGACATTTATCGCCCTGGATTTGGCACTGGCGGTCGAAGATGCGGGGGGCGAAGTCGCGGGGCCGGTCGCCAGCGTTGAAAATGCACTAACGCTGATCGAAACGCGACCAATCACCGCCGCAATTTTGGACTCCAATTTGACGGACGGTGACATAACACCAGTCGCGACGCTGCTTCTGGACGCTAATATTCCGATAATTATTCAATCAGGGGTGGGCATTCCACCCGAACTGGCAATGCGTTTCCCCGCCCTTGTAGTGTTCGCTAAACCCTACGTTGCTGCCGATCTGGTTTCCAAACTAGCGGTGCTGATCGCGGCAAAGCGCAACCATGCAGAAAACCGGGCTGAAATAAAGGAGCGTGAAGGCCCGTCGTATTTGCCGCGATAGATGCCGCAGCACCGGGCCACCCCCGTAACACTCCCAAAGCAACCTCAGTTCATGTCGCCAGATAGCCGCCGGGGATTACAGACAGACCGATGCAGCCAGCACGGGCATCATCGTCCAGATAGCCGCAAATAGCGCTGTTCCTGCAATCGCTACAGCCGTCGACTGGATGAAACCTGACGGCGATGGCGCGTACAGGACTGCCATCAGGCCGAGCGCCTGCACCGCAATCGCGACGAACCATACGGCCAGCAGAACCGGGCGGGCCTCCATGTCATCAGGCCAGTGGCGCGAGCATGACAGCGCCTGTAGCGCATAGACGGCGCTGAACCCGGTAATCCAAAGTGAAATGGGCAACGAGAGGCGCAGGATTTCGATCATGCAAACGCTCCCGGCAACCACGCCGCCGCGAGGGCCACAAGCCCGGTGGTGGCGGTGAAATCTGCCCAGAGCGCCACGATCCGTGCCTCGCCGATGCGAGCGGGCGAGGCATAGCCCGCAGCCACCCGTGTAGCCAGATAGCACAGCATGATTGCGGACAGGAATGTGTGCAGCCCGACATGGCCCGCCAGCAACCACAGCGTGGCGTCATAGGCATGGCTGGCGGGATCGGGCCGATCCAACATCACGCTCGCCGCAGCGACAGCCAGCGCCAAAGCGCCGACAATTCCGAGGACAATCGCGGGCCAAGCCATGCCGCCCCTTGTAATCGCACGCTCCGCAAGGCGCGGCCCTACCGTGAGCGCCAACGCACCCGTCAGCGCAAGGGCGACGGTCCAAAGCTGGGGCTGAAGATAGGACTGCGGCGGCCAGTTCGGGGCCACGGTCCACAGGAACGCGTATCCGAACAGCAGTGATCCGAAATGCACCCCGTCTGCCAGCAACAGGAACAGCGATCCCCACCAACCTGGCGGGTCAGACCTCGCGGATGCCAGCGGCAGCATCGCGCCATGTCCCGCGTCAACGAGCCCTTCGTCTACACGCGCGCCCAGACCCCATGCCCAGACCAGCGCGAGCGCAACCACGCACAACAGCGCAAGACCCGCGACAATGTAGGCGTCGAACAGGGGGGCCAGAAACGATGTGCTGGTGACCACGGCCAGCAGGAAAGGCAGCACCGAATTGCCCGGCAGCACCACCACTTGCGCAGGCTTCCCGCGCGCGGTCGTTACGATCAGGGTCTCGCGCCGGTTACGCGACGCATCACCAAGATAGCCCTCGCCCCGCGCGGTGCTCAGCGCGAGGTCGGGGTCCTCGTGAAGCGGATAGCGGCCCCGCACGATCGGGATCGACGCAAAGCCGTAAGCTGGCGAAGGTATCGCCGCAGCCCATTCCAGCGTGCCCGCCCCCCACGGATTGTGCCGCCCGCGCACGGCGACAAACGCATTCACCGCCACATCAAGGATGACCAGTGCAAAGCCGATGGCCATGACAAAGGACGCGATGGACGCCACAAGGTTCAGCGTCTCCCACCCCTGCCCCGCGTCGTAGGTCCAGGTGCGCCTGCGCTGCCCCAGCAGCCCCGCCATATGCACCGCAAGGAACGTGATGTGGAACGACGGCACCACCAGCCAGAACGCCACTTCGCCAAGCCTGAAAAAACGTGTGCTTCCTGTCAGCAGCGGCAGAAAATAGTAGATGGCGGCCACCATCGGAAAAACATAGCCGCCGATCAAAACGTAGTGCAGATGCGCCACCACAAAATGTGTGTCGTGGACCTGCCAGTTGAACGGCACCACGGCCAGCATCACCCCGGTCAGCCCGCCGATCACAAAGGTCGCAAAAAACCCCATGATCCACAGCATCGGCAATTCCATCCGGGCGCGCCCCTTCCACAGCGTTCCGATCCACGAAAAAATCATCACCGACGTGGGCACCGCGACAAGGGTCGATGCAGCTGAAAAAAACGCCAACCCCATGTGCGGGATGCCGGTGGTGAACATGTGATGGACCCAAAGGCCAAAGCTGAGCACCGCCAGTGACACCGCAGCTGCCACGACCCAAGCGTAGCCCAGCAGATTGGTGCGCGCCATCACCGGCAGGATGGTGGCGATCATGCCTGCGGCGGGCAGAAAGATGATGTAGACTTCAGGGTGGCCAAACAGCCAGAACAGGTGCTGCCACAACAAAGGATCGCCGCCATTTTCCACCTGAAAGAACGGCCAATCGAGGGCCCGTTCCACCTCCAGCAGCAAAGACCCAAGGATCATCGGCGGAAAGGCGGTCAGGATCATCACCGACACGATCAGGATATACCAGGCAAAGATCGGCATCCGCGACAAGCTCATCCCCGCCGCGCGGTAGCGCAGGACGGTCACGATCACCTCGATGGCGGTCGCGATGGCCGACACCTCGATCGAGGTGATGCCCAAGAGCCAGACATCGGCACCGATCCCCGGCGAAAACGCAGCTGACGACAGTGGAGGATACATGAACCAGCCACCATCGGGGGCAAGGCCCATCAACATGGCGATAATCACCGCAGAGCCGCCAAAGATATAGACCCACAGCCCATAGGCACCCAGCCTTGGAAACGCCATATCCCTGGTGCCCAGCATGCCGGGCAGTAGCAGCATCGACATCGCTTCGAAGAAAGGGATCGCGAACAGAAACATCATCACGGTGCCGTGCATCGTGAATATCTGGTTATAGACCTGCGGTTCCATGAACGCCGAGTCCGGTGTGGCCAACTGCGCGCGGATCAGCATGGCAAGGATACCGCCGATCACAAAAAACGAGGTGGCGACAACTAAGAATAGAGTGCCGATATCGTTGTTGTTGCTGGTCGTAAACCATCCTCGAAAACGCTGATCGGAACCCCAAATCCGCGCAAGTGCCCGGTGCAGTGGCAGGGCTGTGCCGCGTTTTGGTGGAGTGATCATGGGGAACCCTCCTTCAGGAACGTGGCCCATGAGCTCGGACCATGCGCCTCAACCGTAAAGACGTCCTCACGGTAGCCGCGCCCGCTGAACTCCGCACTTTGCCCCGCATAGGTGCCCGGGCGCTCCGCCTCGATCCGCAACACGTTCACGTGGCCGGGGATCGCATCAAGCTTGCCCGCCAGTTGCGGCACCCAGAACGAATGGATAACGTCTATACTCGTGATCTCGACATTTACAGGTTGGCCTGCCGGGATGTGGAGAATGCCTTCGGTTGCAGGCACGCGGGAATCGGCATAGCGAAATGTCCACGCCCATTGCCGCGCTTCGGCTTGTACGGTCACCAGATCGGGCGTATCGCGCGGCAACAGCCGCTCGCCAATCACAAGGCCATATCCCGTCAGCGCGGCCAGCGTTGCCAGCGGAAAGCCAAGCCCAAAACCCCACATCCAGACACGGGTTCCGCTCTCGTCCCCGCCGTGAACTGATGAATTTGCGGGGCGATAAAGGGCGGCAAATAGCAACGCCATGACCAAAACAAAGATCGCCACCCCGCCAGCCACCATAATCCACCACAGATCGGCGATGGTCCGGGCTGCCGGTCCCGCCGGATGCAATATCGAAAGCCGATCCTGGCAACCAGTTGCGATCTGAAGCGTTGTCCCAAGCACAAGGCCGCGAAGGAGTATCGGGTGACACAAAAGATGACGCAAGCGGCACAGGATATTGCTCCGTTTGAAGACCCGATCGTAAACGACCCTGCCTTTCAGCAAACCGAAAGCCGCGTCGCGATCTGGGGCCATCCGTTGCATGCCATGACCGTGGCCTTTCCGGTGGCGCTGACCTTCTGTGCCTTTGGGGCGGACCTGCTGTATTGGTGGTCGGGTCAGGAACGCTGGGCCTGGGCGGCGCTTTGGGCCACGGGGACCGCGTTCCTGTTCGGTCTGTTGGCAGGGGCAAGTGGCACAATGGAATTGTTGATGGTGCCCGGCATCCGCATCCGCGCCGCAGCCTGGACACATTTCGTCATCGCCGTGATGCTTCTGTCCCTGCTCGGGCTGAACTGGGGGTGGCGCCTGACCGGATACGAGTCCGCCATTCTGCCCTGGGGCATCCTCATGTCCGGCTTTGCGGTCATCGTGGTGGCGGCGACGGGTTGGCATGGCGGAAAGCTCGTTTTCGATTATGGTTTGGGGGTGTCAAAGGGCAACTGACGATCCAGAGGTTGCAAGAGCCACGTTGGCATCGGCAGTTCGTCCAGTTCGGGCTTGGCCAGGACAAGAAACAGGACGCCGATCACCAAGCCGAAGATCAGCATCGTCGGCACCAGCGGCTCTGGCGGTGTGTGCACGCCTTCGGTTTCGGCCACGGCGATGATCGTGTGGCCAACCCATGCGTGCATCGCGACTAGCCCCGTCACGAGGACGAGTTTTGCGAAAATCCACACGGTGAAAATCTCACGCAGAAAGATCAGGCCTGATCCCGTGAAGATCGCCAGAACCGCGATGGGTGTTATGACCCAGACATAGCCAAAATGCGTGGCGCGACGGATCTGGGCGAACTCGGCCTGCACGATGGCGCGGTCGTGCCGTGCCAGCATCCTAGGTAAGGCGATCAGCCCGGCAACCCAGACCGCGACGAAACTCAGGTGCAGCGCCTTTAGGTGCGGGACTAGGCCTTCAACCCAGATCACAATGAGTCTCCCATGTGACGCCACGCCCGCCGCGCCAGCATTCCACCCCACACCGCAAACGGCAGGCCCGCAGGCATCCACATGACCAACCCGCCAAGCTGCTGGTCCGACAGGGGCGACATTCCCCAAAGCAGCGGTGCCACGGAGTGGGTTGCATACACGGCATTCGGCGCAAGGGCCAGGATCGCGCCCAGCATCCCCATCGCAAGATAGGCCAGAAACACCCACCCCACGCCCGACCCTCCGGGCTGCGAAAAGACCGCCCGCCAGAACACATATGCCGAACCGAACAGGGTCGCCTGCATGACCCAGTAGAGCGCCATATGCCCAAGTGCCGCATCATAAACCACCGGCACATGCCAAAGCCATAGCGCGGCGGTGGCCAAGATAAACGTCAGACCTGCGCCCTTTGTCGCCCGCGCCGGGCGCGAGAGTGCAAAAAGCGGGGCCGCAACCGCCACAAGAAGAACGTGATGTACCACCCGCGCCGAAAACAGCGCCGACGACAGCGCGCAAAGCGGCGACAGGAACGCAAATACCAATACGATGATACCCGCAGCGCCGGGCCGGGTGCGCCCTGCCCACAGCGTCAGCGCCACCAACACGGCCAGTGCCCAAGGATCAAAGTTCCAACGCGCCAATAAGTCGGCGGGGTTTGGCGCAGGGCCGCAATAGCTGCCCTGCCAACTGTTCACGGTGTGGCCCGCAATATAAGTGTGGCGATCCTCATACATTCACTCCTTCGGTGGCAGGCGGTAGGCGACCACCTGATCAGCAACCTGCGGCTTCAGGATCGAATTACCCCCGACTGCCCAGACCACATAATCGGCGCCCTGATGCGTAAATACCGCCGGAATTGATACGGCAGGTGCAGCGACAATATCTGACCACAGCTCTTGCCCCGTCGCGGCATCCAGTGCCCGCACCCGGTTGTCCATCGATGCGCCGATCATGATAACCCCACCCGAGGTCAGAACCGGCCCCCCTAGCGTAGGCGACCCCCACGACCGCAGGCCGTAAAAACCCCACTGCTGCGCCAGCCCGAACGGCGCCTCGTAAAGCCGCTCGCCCGTGTTCAGATCATAAGCCGAAAACGTCCCATAAGGTGGTTTCCAACACGGCAGCCCCAAAGATGTCCGCCATTCAAAAAGCTCAATTCCGTAAGGTGATCCTTCCTGCGCATAGAAACCGGCTTCGTTGCCGCTGGGATCGCTGCCGTCTGCAGTGGCAGCCTGCACCTCGGCTTCATAATTTGCACGCGGTATCAGACGGATGACCTGCACCACCTGCGAGGTGTTAACATACAAAATACCCGTCCGCGGATCGACCGCCGCCCCGCCCCAATTGTTGCCGCCTGCGGTTGCGGGCCAAAGGAAGGTGCCTTGCACGGACGGCGGGGTATAAAGCCCCTCGTAGCGATAGGTGTCGCGGTCGCGGGAACACTGACCAAAAGAAAGCGCATCGGCCAGCGGCCAGACCTCGGGCAGCGCCGCGTGGTTGATGGTGGGCTTTGGCACATCGGCAAAGGGCTGGGTCGGCGACAGTTGCTCGCCATCCGCATCGCTGGCGGGGACGGCCCGCTCCTCAACCGGGAACAACGGTTCCCCGGTGCGGCGGTCCAGCACGAAAATGAAGCCTTGTTTGGTCGTCTGCACCAGTGCGGGAACCTTCTGGCCGTCGCGCGTCAGTTCAACCAAAGTTGGTGCCGACGGCGTGTCATAATCCCAAACATCGTGGTGAACGTGCTGAAAGCTCCACGCGACCTCACCCGTTTCGATGCGGATCGCGGTGATAGACGTCGCCAGCGGGATTGGTGCGGTCCGGTTGCCGCCCCAATAATTGGGCGAGGGCGATGACACCGGAACATAGACAAGGCCAAGGTCCACATCGACTGACATTGATGACCAGATATTCGCCGTGCCGGTAACCGGGATCAATTCGGGCGGAATGAACCCGGTATCCCATTTCAATGCGCCCGTGCGCGCATCCACCGCGATCAAGTTTCCGGGCGGCTCCACGGTATAGACCCAGTCTTTGCCAGACCAGCCTATTAGAATCGTATCACCGACCACTGTGGGGGGCTGCAACAATGAGAACGGGAAAACGGCGTTCGTCTCGTTCCATTTGTTGACGTTCAGCACGCCATTGTCGCCAAAATCAGTACAGAGCTTGCCCGTATCGGCATCTACAGCATGTAGCGTGGCATCCATCGTCCCGATCAGAACACGCTTTTCGCAAGGTCCCTCGGCGCCGCTTTCCCAATACGCCACACCCCGGTTTTTCAGCGCGGGCTGGGTCAGCGCCTCCAGCGCCGACTTGGTATCATAGCTCCACCGCTCGGCCCCGGTTGCTGGATCGAGCGCCAGAATACGGTAAAACGGCGTGCCAAGATACAGGGTCTCATTGGCGTAGATCGGTGTCGCGGACCATACCGTGGCAGGCACATCACCCGACCCGTCAGACACATCGCCAGTCCTCACCTCCCATGCCCGTTCCAGCGCAGCTATACTTTCCGGGGTCAGCGTGGCGGCATTGGAAAATTTCGTGGCGGCAAGATCGCCATTGAACGTGCCCCAGATCGGCTGATCCGCAAGCGCGGGTGCTGCGGCAACCAAAACCATTGTGACCAGATAGGCGATGGATTTCATATTGTTGTCTTTCGCTCGACTGTCGCGCTGCTCATCAGTAACGCCAGAAACGATACGACCATTGTGACGAGAACATTATCCTGCATAAGGAACCATGCGGCCAAAGCTGTTAGAACCGTCAACAGCGCCGCGAGGCCAAATAGAACACCTCGCGCTTTTGAGGGCACCTTTCCGGTCACAAGCATGCCAACCGCCAATGTAACCCCTACCGTCCCTAGCAAAGCCAAGAACGAGCCTGGCGTCCCATCAATGCCGGTATCGGGCAGCAGCGCGGCGGCCCCTGAAAAACAAATCCCGACAAGCCCCGAGATAAACGAAATGGTAAGGAGCATCTACGGGCCTCCAGTTGGGACTACCCAACTAACGTCCGAAGACGATAATCGTTCCCTTTGCCGTGACTAAGGCGCGTGACGTTAAGCTTGGCAACCCAAATGAGGCAGTAGCGCTTGAGCGGGCTGGGAAGGGCGGGGCGGCGCTGCGCAAGTTCGTCGCTGGCAACGCAGACCAGCACGCCGCTGATCTTGCTCCCGTGGTTGCAGCAGATATTCGCGCCGCTGGGCATCTGACGCTACGTGCCATTGCGAGGGGTCTGCGCGGCATGCTCACCCGGCAGGGCGGTCAGTGGCATGTGTCGAACCTGCGGAATTTTTTGGGGCGTTGGTATGCGTGACGGTGAGTTGTTAGCCGCGCTGCGACAGTCTTGAGGTGCATCGCTGGAAATAATTTGTCTTCCCCTCGTGCCGGAGAGATCCGGTTGCAAGATGTGAAATGATTGCCATACTTTCCTTCGCAACGTGCGATTTTTTTTACAAACGCTCAGCTCAGCATCATGTAGAAAGCGGTGCCCCAGATTGCGGCAACTGTGGCAATGACTGGCAGTAGCCACCAGCTTCTGCGTTGCTGCCAAGTAGCCGCAGTGAATGGATAAGGCAGTTGGGCGTCTGTATGTGTCACAATTGTCGGACTCTGACTGTAAGGATTTAGCGAGCATAGGCCGATTGGCGATGGTGCGCCACGGTGCATATGACGGGCTGCCGATCTTTTTGTAAGCGCTGCGTCCGGGCGGTCGGCTTAGCGGGTTGACGTTTTGTCGAAGGCCCATGGCATGAGGTCGTCGATCTGGGATTTGGGGTGGCCATTGGTGATGGCTTCGAGGCTGCGGCGCAGATAGGCGTATGGGTCGATGCTGTTCAATTTGCAAGTTTATATCAGCCAGGCCATGCGCGCCCAAGTGGGGCCGCCCTCGTCTTGGCCCGCGAAGAGGGCGTTCTTTCGGTTCAGGGTGATCGGGCGGATGGTATTTTCGACCGGGTTGGTGTCCATCTCGACGCGGCCATCGCTCAGGAAGACTTGCAGCCCGCCCCAGTGGCGGTGGATGTAGCCGAGCTTTTCGCCAAGGCGTGATTTGGCTGAGATTCTGGCGCGTTGCAGGGTCAGCCACAGGCGGAAGTCGCCGACAAGGGAGGCGGATTTCTGCTGGCGGATGGCGAGGCGTTCTTCAGGCGCGCGCCCACGGACGCTGGCCTCAATCTTGTAGATCTGTGCGATGCGGCGCAGGCCCTCGGCGGCGATCTCGGAACCATCCTTTTGATAAATATCGTGCAGCTTGCGCCGGGAATGTGCCCAGCAGTAAGCCAGCGTCAGAGGCGCGCCACCCACGCGCCGGAGTTCGGCCAGGGCATTATACCCGGCATAGCCGTCGACTTGCAGGATGCCGTCAAAGCCCCGCAGAATGTCCATCGCATGGCTGCCACTGCGCCCAGGCGCATAGGTGAAGACGACCGCCGGGGGATCGCCGCCATTCCAGCCGCGATCATCGCGGGTCAG
>JBKJTI010000241.1:0-41657 GCA_046590425.1 Cypionkella sp.
GGCCCGGATGTCATGCGTCAGGTTGGATTTGGCCGTGATCTTCCCCTTGAAGTCTTTGACCGCGATGGATTTCGACAGCAGTTCTTCGTCGAAATTCAACAGCTCGATGGTCAGATCATCTTGTGCCAGGGATCGACATAGCAAGATGCCGCCCTGTTCGCGCTCGCCATCCGACAACGCGAAGGTGGAGTATTTCAAAAGCTCGACCTCGCCTTCGACAAGGTTGCATTTGCAGGCCGAACATTGGCCCTCCTTGCAGCCATGCGGCAGCGAAATGCCCTGACGGAAGGCGGCATCCAGCACGGTCTCGCCGGAGCTCACTTCGAATTCGACCCCGACGGGTTCCAATCGAACGGTGAAGGTTTCTGACATCTGATGGGCCTTTTGCAGAGTGCAGGTTTCAATCCCCTGCCCAAAGCGGGCAGCGGCGTTGGGGGGGGTATGGGCCGGGATTACCGGCCCATGTTCAGAGGGTTAGAGCGGTTTGCGTTTATCTTGGATCACAATTCGCGCCAAGAACTGCGCGAATTGTGATGCCCCTTGCATCAGATAAAACGCAAACCGCTTTAGTTGCAGGGGTTGATGGTGAAACCCTTGGCGTAATCGGCGAGATGGGCCTTGCGGGTCGCCTCATCCATGCCGCGCAGTGCGTTCAGTGGCAAGCCGAGTGTGTGGCCGCGTACATGGTCCAGCGTCCACATGTCTTTGTCGTCGAAGCGCAGATGCGGTTGCGGGATCAGGGTTTTGCCGTCAGAGCGGACAAAGTTCAGATCGACAATCGCATCGGCCAGATCGACGCCGTCATACAACGTCTCCCATTCGCGCTTGCCCGAGAAACGCCCCATCGCCGGGGTCGGACGGCCCTGATATTCGTCGGCGAAGGCCTCTACCGCCGTCCAGCGGTCGATTTCATGTGCAAACGTGTGCAACTGGCCGTCGATGGTATCGACCACCATGTCTTCACGGATCAGGCAGGGCACGAGGCACGACCAGCAGCGATGCGGATAGACGTAGCCGACTTCCTCGTTGAAGGTGATGACCTTTTGGCCGGGCTTCGAGAGTTTCGCATACCATTTCCAGAAGTCGCCAAACTCGGCATACCAGCCGGGATACTTATGCTCGAACCATTCGAAGTCTTTTTCGGTCTGCGCCTCAATCCGCCAGAAGTTCACCGGCCAACCTACCGCAAAGAATTGCCCGACCTTGTGGACGTAATTCTTCTTGGTGATCCGCTCCCACGCCAGGGTCACGTCATCATGGTGGATTTTGATGCCGTATTTTTCCATCGGCAGCATGTAAGTGCGGTAGTAATCTTCATACACCCAGCGATGCCACATCTCGGCATAGCTTTCCTTGTTCTTGTCACGGTCGGTGGTGCCGTACTCGATAAACGTGCCGATGGCGGCATCGACGATGGCATGGTTCTGCCAGAAGGCATATTTCATGTCGCGTTCAATCAGCAGGTGGTTTTCCGGCTCTTTCAGCGCGGCCATCATCAACGAGTGGCCGTTGCCGATGTGGCGGGATTCGTCGGATTGCACTGACAGGAAGACCGTCGGCAAAGCATAGTCGCCATTGCGGGCAGCTTCCGACGGCATGGCGACGAACAAAGTGTTGGTGAACGCGGTTTCCGCCACAACGGTCAGATACATACATGCCGAGGTCATCGCATCGCCGGTGATGAAGCCCTCGCCGAATTGCCGCCCGATGGTGGTGGCGTAGCACTTTCCGAACGCTTATTCGGTGATATCGAAGCCCGCCGGGTCGATATAGTTCTCCATATACCACTTTTTCAGGTTCATCTGAATCGTGGAGTGGCGGAATTCGTCGACCATCTGCATGGTAAAGCCGGTGCGCAGGTCTTCGCCGGGTGCCAGACGGCTGACCATGGCCATCGAACGGGCCGCGCTGATTTCCGGGAACGGGATGATCGCCAGGAACAGCTTCATCCATTCGACCCAACGCGGTTCTACATTGCGGAACATATCGCCACGCAGGGCGGCATCAAGGGCACCGTAAACTCGGTTGTCCTTTTCTTCCTGCATCGAGAAGTACGACCGCAGCACCTGCTTCATCGGATCGCGCGGGGCCTTGGTGATCTTGTAATCCGAAGGGTAGGTCATGGCTTCCTGCACGTAGGAAGGATTCCACCCCAGATCGGCGCATTTGCGGGTCGCATCGGCCACCGAAATGCCCTTTTGCGCGGTAATTTTGTTGAGTGTCAGAGTCGACATTGTTGCTCACCTTTTTGGTTAGAGTTGCTGTGGGCAGGACCGTCGGCAAAGGTCAGAGAACTGCGCATCGCAGCCATCCAAGACGTCGGATCAGTTTCACGGGGTGTGAATTTCATTCGCAACGCAGGCCTCCCTTCCTTCGTTCTTTGAGCCACCTTGAGTTGTCGCGGCGGCTGTTCTTTTTCTTCGATGAGGCAATGTAGGAGCCAAAATCGGCTGCGGCCAAACGGATAATTTTCTGTAACGAACGGCTACGCATTGTAATGAATGGTTACGGATTAGCATTTTGTCGCAATGTCTGCGGGTGCGGATATGCTGTGGGCTGCGGAGAAGAAATCGGAAGTGTCCGGTTTGGCGCGGAGCGGTCATATGTCTGATATAGAACAGATTTCCGACAAAATGGCCGAGTTGCAAAAACTGCGGGTCGCGGTGGTGACGCTCTTGTGCCAAGAGAACTGCAAGCTGTTGAGCCGTCGTCAGCGGGTGGCAGGCAAAGAGATTGAGGTGATGTGTGCGGAGCGTGATCTGTTGGACGCCGCCGATCAAGCCGCCTTGCAACAAATCTACCTGGAGCAGAGCTCGGCTCAACAGGCTTTGATGGAGGCCGAGCAAGAAACCGAGCGGCTGGAAACACTGCTGGCCCGGATCGGTGCCGATATTTCCGCGCTGTGCCAATCATAAACCGGGGGGGAAGACATGAAAGACGAACGCGCCCATTTGCAGCTTTTTGACCTGATCGCGCGCGATTGGCAGTTGGCCTCGCCCGTGGAGCAGATCAGCTTTAACGCCGATATCTCTGCCGTCGCCTTCGCTTGCGTCGATGGCTCGGTGCAGCTTGCAACGACCGCCGACAAAGCCTCGCCCAATCTGCGCACAAGGCGGGCGATTGATACCGGGCGGCTGACGATTGCAGCGCGCGAAAAGCCGTTTCTGCCTCTGAAACCGGCGGAGTTCACCGAAGGCCGCAGTTCAGATGTGGTGGCGTTTGGCGCACAGGGTTTTGCCTTTGCCAAGACCAGCGGACGGATCAACGCCCTGTCGGCGGGTGGGATCGCGTATCACATCCCGCCGCGCGCCTCGGATGCGATTGCGGTGCTGGCGGCGTCGCCGGATGGCAAGGTTTTGGCCTATGCCAGCGGTGCGCAGCTTTATGTCGCCACCGCCGAGGCTACGGACCCGCAAACGGTTATGCTTCCCGCAGAGATCACCGCCCTGGCGTTTTCACCCGATGGGCTGACGCTGGCTGTGGCGCAGGGAAATGCGGTGTGGCGTTTGCCACTTCAGGCGCTGAACGGTCCACCCGTTGTGACCCAACTGGCCGAGCCAGCCACTGCCTTGCATTGGCACCCGGATGGCGCTTGGCTGGTGTGCCGGATCGCGGCGGATGGGTTTTATCTGATCGACACCGCCCGCAATCATGCCCTTCACCGCAACAAATTCCCCGCCGCAGTGCGCAGCATCGGCTTTGGCCAAAACAGCAAAACCGTGGTGGTCTCGGGTGCGTTCCGAGTTGCCGCTTGGGCGTTGGAGGACGGCCAAGATGTGATCACGGGAAAGGCTGGCCTCGTGCTGGTCAATGCGGTGGCCACCTGCCCCAACCGCAATCTGGTGGCGGTCGGCTATGCCAACGGGCTGCTGAGCCTTGCCGAGGTCGGCCAACCTTCCGAGATTTTGCTGCGCGAAGATACCGGTGCTGCGATCACCGCGATGGTCTGGTCGCCGGATGGCCGCTTCCTTGCCCTTGCCGGAAGCGATGGCTCTGCCGCATTGGTCGAATTCCCCGACGCAATGTTCAAATCCTGATCCTGTTCACAGAAAGCACTCCGATGACCGCAGAACTCACCCAAGACGAAAAAAGCAAAGACGCGTTCTTTCAGCGCATCGCCCTGATTGGCGAGGAAATGATCGCAGCCCATGGTCGCGATTTTGCCACCGGCGCGTTTGTTCTGGCCGCCCGCTGGATCAGCGAGGGCCGTTTGGGCGCGAAAATTCAAAGCAAGGCAGAGGTTGCTGGAGAGCAGCGACCAAACTAGCCACCCCCCCCCCTGTAACGCTTCGTTACAGCAGATTGGGTTTTTTGCCCGGTTTCGATGCCATGCATGAAAAACCGCAGGCCGTGTTAGCCTGCGACAAATTGACACTCATCGCACACCAAGGAGTGAGTCGCTTGGATATCCATTCGAGACTTAGCGCGACAAGGCCAGAAGACAAGCGCGCCAAGGAATATCTTCAGCGCAACTGGGGCACGATCGAAAAGCTGGCTGATACCCTCAGCGGTGGCAAGTATTCGCAGGACAAAGCCCGCAAGGCGGCGCCACCGCCACAGGCGCAGGGTTTGATCATCGTCGATCAGGCCGGCCCGCGCAGGCCGGATGAGGCGGTGCCTTATGTCCGCGTCAGCCTGAACGGGCGGGTGGTGCTTGCGGATAGCAATACCGGGGTGCAACTGGCATTTCTGGGCGAAATCAAGCGGCTGAATGGCGAGAGATGCTTTTTCCTCGCGACGGCAGAGAATGGTTTCATCACCCCGTTAGACCCTAAATTGGCGGAAAAAATCGCGGATCTGGCGCAGCGTGCGATCAACCGCGGCTATACGGAAGACCAACTTGCAGACGACATCAAGGCGCGGCTTGAAATCGCGTAGTTTTGCGCAAGCCGATACGACCTTCGGCGGAAGCAGGAGCATATCACGATAAGATGGCCCTGAGCCGAAGCTTAAGTCTACGGGAGGAGACTTAATGATGACATCTGACCAGCGCAGCGCGGTTAAATCCGTACGTCCGGCCATTGATTTCACCGATGTAGACCCGCGGGAAACCTCGCGGGCCTGGAACAAGTTTCTGTCAAACCGCAACGCGCCCAGCTTGCCGATGACCGGGGTGCGCTCGGTGATTTATCAATCATGGGTGCGTTCCACCACCACCGGGATCAAGCCGGACCAATTTGCAGCCCCCTGCTTGGAACGCAGCGGGATGGCGGCAAAATCCAGCCATGATCAGGCCGAATTGCGTCGCGCCGCGCGCACCTCAATGATGCGGATCGGTGATTTGCTGTCGGGTGCCGAGGCGATGCTGCTGCTGACCGACCGCGACGGGCTGATTTTGGAGACGGTTGGTGACAGTTCGACCTTGGGCAAAGCCAGTAAAATCAACCTGTCAGTCGGGGGTCTGTGGAGCGAACATGCCTCGGGCACCAATGGCATCGGCACGGCGTTGTGGACGGGGCAACCGGTGTATGTGCATCGCGAAGAGCATTTTTGCGAGGGCATGAAAGCGTGGAGCTGTGCGGCTGCCCCGATCCGCGATCCGATTGATCAAAGCATTATCGGAGTGGTCAATCTGTCCGGGCTGACCCGGATTTTCCAAAAACACAACGCCGCCTTTGCAGCCACCGCGGCCCGCGACATCGAACTGGTGCTGCAACAAGAGCAATCGTTGCTGAATATTCGGCTGATAGAGGCCAGCATCGGCAGTTTGCCCGGCCGGGCGATGGACAATTCAGACGGCTTTGCGATCATCGACCGTTTTGGCAGGCTGATCTTCAGCCGCAACAGTGGCGTCAATGTCGGGCGGGCGGATCAGGATTTGGGGCTTGGGGCACATTTTCTGGAATTGCCCGATGGGATTTCCGAAGCAAAAATCGCCGCCGCTTTGCCCAGCACGCATTGCTGCGATGACATCCGGCTGATCGAGATTGACGGCTTGATCAAGGGGGCGGCGCTGGCATTCCGGCAAAGACCAAACGCGCCGCAGGCGGCATCGGTGATGCGGCCCTCGGCTCCGGCCCTGCCGGGGGTATTGATCGGCAAGACAGGGCTGAAGATCGTCGGCAAAAGCGCGGCGATCCTTGAGGCTTTGGACACCGCCCAGCGCATCGCTTCGGCCAATCAACCGACCTTGATTGAGGGGCAAACAGGGGTGGGCAAAGAGTTGTTCGCCCGGCTAATTCACGCGCGGATGTCGCCCGAAAGCAGCGATTGTTTCCGAACCGTCAACTGCGGGGCGATGAACCCGAAAATGTTTGGCGATGCACTGTTGCAACCGCTGGAGGCCGGGGGCACCGCCCCGCTGTGTCTGGATGAGATCGGCGAAACCTCGGCCGAGACGCAGCTTTACCTGCTGCGTATCCTTGAAGAACACAGCGCGCGCCAGCACGGTCCGCATCCCCCGGCCCAATCGCTGCGCGTGCTGTCCTTGACCAACCGCGCCATGCGCGACGAGGTGGAAGCCGGGCGGTTCCGCCGCGATCTGTTCTATCGGCTGAGCACCTTGGTGCTGACGATCCCGCCACTGCACGCTCGCGGCGAGGATGTTCTGCTGATCGCCGAGCACTACATTCGCAAAATCAGCATTGAAACCGGACGGGATCGGCTGAACTTCAGCCCCGACGTGCAGGATGCTTTGATGGCGCATGTCTGGCCCGGCAACGTCCGGGAATTGCGCAATGTGGTGCTGGGGCTGCACAGTCTGGCGAAATCGCGCATGGTGGTGCTTGCCGATCTGCCAGCTGACATCACTACCCCAGCCAGCGCCAAAACCGGGTTGACCGAGGGTTTTGGTGCCCCCCGCTGGCCCTTGCGCGGGATGCTTCGCTGAAGCAGGCTGAAATCCGGTTGATTGAAGACGCGCTGAAGCGTCACCACGGCAATCTCAGCAAAGCGGCCATCGCTCTGGGGATTTCGCGACCGACGCTGTACCGCAAGATTGAAGCCTATGGGATGAGAACGCCCTAGGGCGAACGGCACTTAGTTCGGTCAATATAAGCCCAAATCCCGCATGATCGGCGGCCAGTCCTTGATGCGCGCGCGCGCCTTGTCGGGGAATTTCCCGGCGACGGCATGGATAATGACATTCATCAACGTGGTCATCGACCCGGTGCTTTCCAGAAACGCATCAACCTTGGTGGTGACGTGAAACACGAAAGGCGTTTCGCGGGCGGCCCAAGTGTTCAACTCGTCTGTCACCACCACCACTGTCATGCCCAGTTTGCTCGCCGTCTGGATGATCGGCAGCGCCTCGCGTGCATAGGGGGCCATATCAACCAGCACCAAGCAGCGCTTCTCGGTCGCGCGGCGGAAGGAGGGGATCCATTCGACCAAGCCGCCGTCATGCGGCGAGACGAACCGCACCGAGCCGCGCACAATCGACAGCCTGCGGGTGAAATCTTCGGCAATGCCGCGAATGGTCTGGAATCCGATCACAAAAACCTCATCCGCCGCCGCGATGGCGTCGATGGCCAGCGGCCACGTCGGCTTGTCGACCTCATGCGCCAGCGCCAGCACCGCGTCGGCATCGCGTTTCAGGATCGCGCCGATTTCGCCATCCAGAAGGCGGAAATAACGCTCACTGGGGGAAATATGGGTATGTACCAGCGCCGCCTGAAGGTCTTCCTTCAACCCTTGCAGGCCCTTGAACCCGGCGCGCTTCAGGAATCGGCTGACGGTGATCTCACTGACCCCTGTCTTGGCTGCAATCGAGGCACCCGTCTCTAAGCCCAAGGTGGGCTCGTTCAGCGTCAGCCATTGCACAATGACTGCCTCTGATTTGGTCAGGGCACCGGAAAGGCTGCGCAAACGCACGGCAAGGGGCGAATCTTCGGGAGTTTCGGGCAGATTGTTCATGACAGAGTTTACATCAATCATCATATATGGTAGAGATCTGTCATAACCATAACATGCTCGACTTTCCGCTACCAACAGATTTTGCCGACGCGGCAGGGCAAGGGCACCAACCGGGAGATCAAGATGAAGGCATTTGGATTGGCCGTTTCGCTGGCCCTGATGGCGGGTGCTGCGCAGGCCGAGGAAACGCTGGCGCTGTACAACTGGGGCGATTACATCAACCCCGAGATTCTGACAAAATTCACCGCAGAAACTGGCATCAAGGTGACTTTGGATACCTATTCCTCGAACGAGGAAATGCTGGCGAAAATTCAGGCCGGGGCCACGGGTTATGACATCGTGTTTCCCTCGGTGCATATGAACGACATCATGTTGAAGCTGGGCTTGCTCGAAAAGACCGACATCAACCTTTCGCCGGATTTCAAGAACATCGATCCGGCCAACCTGCGATCAAAAAAAGACCCGACCAGCAGTTATTGCCTGCCGTATGCCTGGGGCACGGTGGGGGTGTTCTATAACGAGAAAATCACCGGGCCGATCACCTCTTGGGCGGATTTCTTTGCTGTGCCGGAAAAGACTGGTGGCAAGATCACTTTGCTGGACGACATGCGCGAAGTGCTGGCGATTGGGCTGATCGCGAGTGGAAAATCGGTGAACACGGCGGATCCGGCGGATATCAAACTGGCGACAGATTTCATTCTGGCGCATAAGGCCAGCGTCTCGGCGTTTTCCTATGACAGCATGGCAATGATGACCTCGGGCGATATTGCGGCGGCGCATTTCTTTGTCGGCGGCAACGTGTTTTTCACCCAGATGCCCGAGATCAAATACATGATCCCCGCGGAAGGGGCGACGATGTATCAAGAAAACATCTGCGTGCTGGCCTCGGCCCCGGAAAAAGAAAACGCCAAGACATTCATGGAGTTCTATTTGCGCCCCGAAATCGCGGCGCTGAATGTGGCGCAGCAGTATAACGGCACCGCCAACATGCCCGCCCGCGAGTTGATCCCGGCAGAGATCAAGAACAACCCGACCATCACGGTGGGGCCGGAAACCATTGCGCGGCTGCAAATCTTTGAAGATATTGGCGCAGCGTTGAAGCTCTATGACCGGGCTTGGAACACCATTCGCACGGCACAATAACCAAAGCGTGGCGATGATCGGGCGGCCCCATTGTGGGCCGCCGCCGTTTTCCGGGGCGTATCACATGGCACTTCTTGAAATCCGCAATGCGCGGCGCGAATTCATCACACCTGAAGGCGGCAAGTTTGCAGCCCTAGATGGGGTTGATCTGGACGTAGGGGCGCACGAGTTTGTGACGCTGCTGGGGCCTTCAGGCTGTGGCAAGACCACTTTGTTACGGTCCATTTCGGGGTTTGAAACCCTTGATGGCGGTGCGATCCTGCTGGATGGCGCTGATCTGTCTGCCCTGCCGCCGTTCCGTCGCCCGGTGAATACGGTATTTCAAAGCTATGCCTTGTTCAGCCATATGTCTGTGGCGCGCAACGTCGGCTATGCGCTGGAAGTGCGTGGGCTTGATCGCGGCGCCCGCGAGCGTGCCGTGGCCGAAGCGCTGGAGAAGGTCGGGTTGACCGGCATGGGCGCGCGCAAGCCCGCGCAACTGTCGGGCGGGCAGCGGCAGCGCGTGGCCCTGGCTCGGGCGCTGGTCAGCCGGCCGGATTTCCTGGCGATGGATGAGCCGCTGTCGGCGCTGGACCGCAATCTGCGCCAGCAGATGCAGATCGAGTTGAAGACGCTGCAAAACACCCTTGGCATCGCGTTCATCTTCGTCACCCATGATCAGGAAGAAGCCCTGACCATGTCGGATCGCATCGTGGTGATGCGGGCGGGCCGGATTGAACAAATCGGCACCCCGCGCGCGATTTACCGCCATCCGAAAAACCGTTTCGTCGCGGAGTTTATTGGTGAGACCAACCTTTTCGCGCTGACCATCGACCGGATCGAGGCGGGGCAAGCCTTGGGTCGCACGGTTGAGGGGCTGGAATTTCTGCTGCCCGCCGCAGCCGCCAAGGCCGGGGACAAAGCCGTGGCCGTCCTGCGCCCCACGGATTTTACCCTTTCAGATCAGGGCATTGCCGCGACTGTCACCAAGGCGGTTTATCTGGGCTCTGACCTGCATCTGTTCGTGCAGCCCAGCGTGGGTGGCCCGGAAATCCGCGTCACTGCGCGCGATAGTGCCTCCGCACCCAAAGAGGGTGCGACAGTGCATCTGTCCTACGACCCCGCAGCGCCGCATGTGTTGGAGGCAGCATAATGGCAATCAGGCGACAAACCCTTGTGCTGACAACGCTTTTGACGCCGGTGACGCTGTTTCTGGGCGTGTTCTTCCTGCTGCCGCTGCTGATCATCGCGTTGTTTTCTGTCCTGACACCGGGGCTTTATGGCGGGGTGGAATGGGCGTTTTACCACTGGAACTATGGCCGGATTTTTGGCTGGGCCGATGACATCATCGAGGTTTACGAGCCGATCTATCTGCAAATCCTGGGCCGCAGTCTTGGCTTTGCCGCACTGACGGTCTTGCTGTGCCTGATCCTGTGCTATCCGGTGGCGTTTTGGGTCAGCCGCTTGCCAAGCCGCTGGCGGATGTTGTTTTTGTTCCTGATCACGCTGCCGTTCTTCTCCAGCCTGATCGTGCGGCTTTATGCGTGGCTGTTGATCCTGAAACCTTCGGGGATTCTCAACACGGTGTTGATCGGCGTCGGGGTGATTTCTGAACCATTGGAAATTCTCTACACCCCCGCTGCCGTGGTGCTGGGCATGGTCTATGTCATGGTGCCGTTCATGTTTCTGCCGCTGTATTCGGCGGTGGATAATCTGGACCGCGCGCTGATTGAGGCCTCGATGGACCTTGGCGCCACGCGGTTGCAGACCTTCCTGAAGGTGGTGCTGCCGCAAACCCTGCCCGGCATTTTGGGCGGTGCGGTGATCGTGTTCATCCCCTCGGTCGGCAACTTCATCGTGCCGGATGTGCTGGGCGGGGCAAAGGGCTTGATGATCGGCAATCTGGTCGAGCAGCAGTTTCTGTCGGCGCGCAACTGGCCGTTTGGGTCGGCGCTGTCGATGATCGTGATGGCGGTGGTGTTGGCGGTGCTGCTGGGCTCAATGTCCTTCGCCAAGCGCAAGGGAGGCCAGAATGCGTAATCCGATCGGCTGGGCCACGCTGACGCTGTTCTCGCTGGTGTTCTTCCTGTTCATCTACGCACCCTTGCTGGTGATCATCGGCTATTCGTTCAACTCGAACCCGGTCAATATGATGATCTGGGAGGGGTTCACTTTTGACTGGTATCGCGGCCTTCTGGGTCTGGGCGAGCGTGTGGTGGACCCGAACAGCCGCGCGACCTATATCGAAAGCACCGACCAGATGCTGGCGGCGCTGAAGACCTCGCTGACGGTGGCGGTCTTCACCACCACGATTTCCACCGTGATCGGCACAGCGACCGCCATCGCTTTGGCCCGGTATCGCTTTGCGGCGAAAGGGTTTTACAACGGCTTCCTGATGCTGCCGATGATGATGCCCGATATCGTGCTGGGCATCGGGTTGCTGATTTTCTTTGTCACCATCGGCATGAACCTTTCGATGCTGACCATCATCATCGGCCATTGCACCTTCCTGACCTCTTACGTCTTTATCATCGTGCAAGCCCGCATCGCGGGGCTTGATCCGGCGCTGGAGGAGGCCTCTGCCGATCTGGGGGCGTCAGAATGGGTGACGTTGCGCAAGGTGCTGCTGCCGCAACTGGCACCGGGGATCGTCGGCGGGGCGCTTTTGGCCTTCGTGATCTCGATGGATGATCTGGTGATCACCTATTTCGTCGCAGGCACCGACAATACCACACTTCCGGTGTTCATCTTCGGCATGGTGCGCCGGGGGGTGAAGCCAGAGATTAACGCAATCGCAACCATGATGATCGCGGCTTCGATCGTGATCGCGGCTTTGGGCCTATGGCTGCGCGCCAGAAAGACGGAATGAGATGAAAGATACTATTTTGAACCCGGTCCAGAAACCTCGGGCCCGCGATCTTGGCTTGCCGTTTCCCGGAACAACCGGCCCACTGAATGCCATCACTGATGTTCCGGGTGTCGCGGTGGGGTTTTGCACCCTGACCGATCCTGCCCGTAACATGCGCACCGGCGTCACCGCGATTTTACCGCGTCCGGGCACTGTGCCGATGCCAGTTTGGGCGGGGCAGTATTCGCTGAATGGCAATGGCGAGATGACGGGCACGCATTGGATCCATGACGCGGGCTATTTCGTAGGCCCGATCTGCATCACCAACACGCATGGCGTGGGTGCCGTGCATAGCGGGGCGACCCGTTGGATGATCGACACCTATGCGGATTATTTCCACAACCACCACGCCTGGGCGATGCCGGTTGTGGCCGAGACTTATGACGGTGTTTTGAACGACATCAACGCGCTGCATGTAGAGCCGGAACATGCCGTGGCCGCGCTGAATGCGGCAAGCACTGGCCCGGTGGCCGAAGGCTCGACGGGCGGCGGCAACGGCATGATCTGCTACGAGTTCAAGGGTGGTACTGGCACATCCTCGCGCCGGATTGAGATCGGCGGGCAAAGCTATACTGTCGCCGCTCTGGTGCAGGCCAACCACGGCATCCGGCCTTGGCTGACCATACTGGGCCGTCCGGTCGGGCAGTTGATGCCAGAGGATTCGCTACATGCCACCGAAATGGGCTCGATCATCGTGATCGTCGCGACGGATGCGCCGCTGTCGGGGCTGTCGCTGCGGCAGGTCGCCAAACGCGCGGCAATCGGCATCGGGCGGGGGGGCACGCCGGGGGGCAATAACTCGGGTGACATCTTCATGGCGTTTTCCACCGCCAACCCAGGCCCAGTGCCGCAGTTCGCGCCTGCCGTGCTGACCAAGCAGGAGTTGAACGGCGAGCATATCGACCCGCTCTATCTGGCTTCGGTTCAGGCGGTGGAGGAAGCCATCGTCAACGCCATGGTGGCGGGCGAAGATGTGGCGACATTCAAGCCGCAGGGGCATGAGTGCAAAGCGATTGACCTTGATCGCTTGCGCGGGATTTTCCAACCGACCTGACGGCGGCGCGGGGGCACCCAACAACCTGTGATCATCCATCCAGCGGTTCGCACTTTTCCCCGCCTGTAGCTTCTGCCAAACTGGCAAGGGGGCAAAGGAGACCCAAGCTTGGTGAGTTCCGCACGTCTGCCCCCCGCCCCCGCCTCATTCCGCGCGCGGTTTTCTGCCCTGCGCAACATCGGACCGTTCCTGACGCTGGTGTGGCAGGCCAGCCCGGCGCTGATGCTGGTCTCGATGGTACTGCGCCTGATCCGCGCGGTGCTTCCGGTGGCGGCTTTGTGGATTGGCAAGCTGATCATCGACGAGGTGGTGCGGCTCTCTGCCCTGCCCGACCGCCCCACTGCTCTGTGGGGCTGGTGGAACAGCGATGCCTTGGGGCTGCTGTTGGCTTACGTTCTGGCCGAATTTGCGCTGGCGATCCTGTCCGATGTGCTGGGCCGCGTGGTGGGGCTGGTGGATACGCTGCTATCGGACCGTCTGACGATGTCATCGTCGATCCGGCTGATGGAACATGCCGCCACGCTAGATCTGGAAGATTTCGAGGATGCCGAGTTTCAGGACAAGCTGGAGCGCGCACGCAGGCAGGCGAGTGGCCGGATGACGCTGATGGGCCTGCTGTTCACCCAGATGCAAAACCTTGTCACTGTAGCGACCTTTGCAGCCGGACTGGTGATCTTCAATCCCTGGCTGATCCTGCTTTTGGCCTTGGCGCTGATCCCGGCTTTTATCGGTGAGGCGCATTTTAACGCGCAAAGCTATTCTCTGGATTTTGGTCGCACCCCGGAACGGCGTGAACTTGACTATGTGCGCCAGACTGCGGCGAGTGTGGAATCCGCCAAGGAAGTTAAGATCTTCGGGCTGAACGGATTTCTGACCGACCGCTACCGCGAATTGTCGGAAAGCTTCTATGCCGCCAGCCGCAAAATTGCACAAAAGCGGGCACTTTGGGGCGGAGTGCTGACGGCGCTTGGCACGCTGGGGTATTATGCTGCCTACGCTTGGATCATCGCGGGCACCTTGGCGGGGCAGTTGTCGCTGGGCGATCTGACCTTTCTGTCGGGGTCATTCCTGCGCCTGCGGGGGTTGCTGGAGGGCTTGCTCACATCCTTCTCCTCCACGGCGGCGCAGGCGCTCTATCTCGACGATTTGTTCAGCTTTTTCGAGGTTCAGCCGGAAATTTTGTCTGCCCCCGATGCATTGCCCTTCCCCGATCCGATCTGCGAGGGCTTTGTGTTTGAAAACGTCGGCTTTCGCTATCCCGGCGCCGAGCGCTGGGCGGTGCAGGGGCTGAACTTTACCCTGCACGCGGGTGAGACTTTGGCGCTGGTCGGTGAAAACGGCGCGGGCAAGACTACGCTCGTCAAGCTGCTGGCGCGGCTGTACGACCCGGATGAGGGGCGCATTACCTTGGATGGCGAAGACCTGCGCCGCTATGATCTGGACGGCTTGCGCGGCGCGTTGGGGGTGATCTTTCAGGATTTCATGCGCTACAACCTCAGCGCTGCCGACAATATCGCGGTGGGCCGGATTGAAGAACGCGACAATCGCCCGCGCATCATCGACGCCGCACGCCGCAGTCTGGCGGATCAGGTGATTGAGGGGCTGCCGAAGCGCTATGACCAGATGATCGGCAAACGCTTTCGCAATGGCGTCGAATTGTCGGGGGGCGAATGGCAAAAACTGGCGATCGCGCGGGCCTATATGCGCGGGGCCGAGGTGCTGATTTTGGATGAACCCACCGCCGCTTTGGATGCGCGGTCAGAGTTTGAAGTGTTCCAGCGGTTCAAAGAGCTGAGTGCGGGGAAAACCGCCATACTGATCTCGCACCGCTTCAGTTCGGTGCGCATGGCGGACCGGATTTTGGTGCTGGCCGATGGCCGGGTTGAATCCTCTGGCACGCATGCGGAACTACTGGCGCAATCAGGCCGCTATGCGGAATTGTTCGAACTGCAAGCCGCAGGTTATCGCTGACAGATTTCTATTGATTGTATACACATCTGACTACATATTCATATGTGTACATAAAACATCACTGACTCACCCTGCGATCTGCAGCAAAGCGCTCAGTCTTCGGGCGGCGCGCCGCCTGTTTCGCTGTGGGATTGCATGAACCCGTCAAGCCGATCCGTTACACCGTCGCAGGCTTCTGGAGGGGTAAAATCCGCAAGCCGTTGCTTCCAAATCCCGGTTGCCCGTTGATCAGCCGTCAGCGCCCCGGCTTCGGTCCAAGCGCCGTGGTTTGACAGATCGGCCACCAGCGGACGGTAGAACGCCGTCTGATAACGCTCCATCGTGTGCGCGACCGAGAAGAAATGCCCGCCCGGCTGCACCTCGGCAATGGCGTCAAAGCCCAAGGCTGCTTCGTCCGCCGGGGCGGGTCGGGCAAGTTCGGCGATGGTCTGCAACGATTCAATGTCGAGGATGAATTTCTCGTAGCCCAAGGTCAGCCCGCCTTCGAGCCAGCCTGCCGCATGGACCGTTACCGTGGCATTGCCCAAGAGCGCGCCCCACAGCGCCATGATCGTTTCGGACGCCCCTTGCGCATCTGCTGTGTTCGACGCCGCCCCGGTGGCCGAGCGCCACGGCAGGCCGACATGCCGCGCCAACTGGCCCGACCCGATACAGGCGCGGATATGTTCGGGCGTGCCAAAAGCGGGGGAGCCGGACTTCATGTCAACGTTCGACAGGAAGCCGCCATAAGACACCGGCGCCCCAGCGCGCGTCATCTGGGCAAGGGTGATCCCCGCCATCGCCTCGGCATGTTGCAGCATCAACGCGCCGGAAACCGTGATCGGTGCCATCGCCCCGGCCAGACAGAACGGCGTGATGATCGACATTTGGCCAGCACGCGCGAAGTCAATTATGCCGCGTGACATCGGAATATCCAACTGGCGCGGTGAGTTAGAGTTGATCACGGTCGTCGCCCAGACACCGTCCTCAAAACCCGCCGCATCCAGGCTGCGCGCAAGGCGGATCATCTCAAAGCTTTCTTCAACCTGCTGACGCCCGCGGGAATAGACAAACAGCGGCTTGTCACAGTTTTCCAACTGCCCCCGCATCATCGCATAATGCCGCAGGTGGATCGGCACATCCTGCGGCTCGACCGAGGGGCCGTGCATGTGGATCACGTCAAAGCATTGCTGCAGGCGCAGGGTTTCCAGATAGGCCTGCAGATTGCCCGGTCTGCGACCACGCTCGCGGTCAAAAGCGTTCGGGCAGCCCGCGCCCGCCATGAACAACATCGAGCCAAGCTGGTAATCCTGTTCGCGGGCCGGATTGGCGGCGCGCAGGCGAATGGATTTGGGTGCCGTTGCCAAGGCAGAGCCGACCATGTCGCGACCGATCCGAACCATCTGGCTATCGTCATCCACCAGTGCCCCGCCACGCCGCAGGATATCGCGCGCCTCAGTAAGCAGAACCCGCATCCCCAGTTCTTCCAAGATGCGCAGAGCGCCTGCGTGCATGGCTGCGATCTGGTCGTTCGAAAATGCCATTTGTGGCACGAACGGATGTGACAGCCGGACATAGGCAGGGTTTGCTGTGCTCGCCTGAACGGCAGGGCGGCGCACCCGCACCCTGCCCTGCCGACCACCATTTTGCTTTTCCATATGCCCTCCGCGAAAACTTGTGGTGATCCTGTCGCCTATAGACATAAATGTACATTAATATATTCCATCTTGCGGTGGCGATGCCGTCTTAGCTTGTGACGCCGCCGTTTTCACCGTTATGCTGCCTGCCAAAACAGCGAGAGAGTTGAAATGGCCATCATAGCTGCACAGGCTGAACCCTATGCCATGGCACCCGGCCGCTCAACGCGTGAGGATTGGCTGAAATTGGCGTTGCAGACCTTGATCCGAGACGGGATCGACCGGGTCAAAATTCAGATCATGGCCAAGCAGTTGAACGTTTCGCGCTCGAGCTTCTACTGGTTCTTCAAAAGTCCGCAGGATCTGCATGACCAGATGCTGGAACAGTGGCTTGAGAAAAACACCGGGCCGATCATCCAACGGGCTTTGCGTCCGGCAACTACGATCTGCGAGGCGATCCTGAATGTGTTCGAATGTTGGGTGAACGAAGACCTGTTTGACCCGCATCTGGACGTTGCCGTTCGGCTATGGGCCAGGCGCGCGCCTGAGGTGCTGAAGGTGGTCGCAAGCGCGGATCAGCAGCGGCTTGACGCGCTGACGGGCATGTTCCTGCGCCATGGTTTTTCCGCCACGGACGCGCTGGTGCGGGCGCGGGTTTTGTATTTCACCCAAATCGGGCAGCATACGCTGGATATTCGGGAAGACATGGCTTTGCGGTTTTCCCGGACGCGGGCCTATCTGCTGGCGTTTTGTGGCCGAGAGCCGAGTGAAAACGAACTCGCCCGGTTTGAACGGATTGCACTGATGACAGGCCAAAAGGGCTAATCCCCACCGACGGTGCCGCCGGGCTGTGGTCTGGACCCCGAATTGGTCAAGCCGTTATGGCATTCAACCGGGCGGTCTGACGAAATCATTTTCCGTCAGACCGCCCAACTCGTGGCTGGTGAAGGCAACCTCGCACCAGCCCCACAGACACCCACATTAGGATCATGCCCTTATCTTCTCGCTCATCAGCCAGCCGCGAAGTAGCCATCGGACCGCCTTTGCGAAACCCTTGAAAGCACACCGGCGCACAAGGTGGCGGCCATGGAGTGCCAGTCAGGATGCACGACTGGCAGCAACGCTGCCGGATCAGGCAACGTTGCACCTGCGCCTTGGCAGCGAGTGCAGTCGCGCCGCGTCAAATCACACAACGTCATTCAAACCCCCTTCGGCGGGTATTTCGGCGCATGCAACCCCAACGTGCGCGCGGTGGCCACATCCGCCAGCAGGTCTCGCCGGGCTGCCGCGAACAGATCATCCAGATCCTCGATCACGAAATAGACCGGCTGCAGAATGTCGATGCGGTAGGGCGTGCGCAGGATGTCGATCACATCAAACGGCCGCAGTTCCGGCGTACCCGAAGTCGCCCATTGCAACTCGGCGATGGAGGAAGCCAAGCCCGACCCCAGCCCCTTCAAAACGCCATTCTCCCGCGTCAGGCCGAACTCGATGGTGAACCAGTAAAGCCGGATCAACCACGCATAATCGGCCTTCTCCGCTCGCAGACCCGCCTGCCCGATGGCATGGCTGAAGCCCGCAAAGCGCGCATCGGTCAACAGCGGCGCATGGCCGAAAATTTCGTGGAAGATGTCTGGTTCTTCGATGTAGTCGAAATGCTCGCGCCGCCGGATGAACGAGGCCGCCGGAAAACCGCGATCCGCCAACAGCCCGAAAAACCGCCCAAAGCCGATCAGGGCGGGCACCGGCTCGACCCGCCAGCCGGTGGTGGCGCGCAGGGCTTCCGTGACCTCGGCGCATTGTGCTACGCGATCGGTCGGCAGGTGCAACTGTGCCAGACCGTCAAGGTAGGGCTTCGCCATCCGCTGCCGCACCGAGGGCATCTGCCGCGCCATCAGATCGTGCCAGACGCTGTCTTCGGCAGTATCATAGGCAATATGACCACGGCCATCGGGCAGTTTTGCCGCATAATCGGTGGATTTTGGCATCGGCTTGCCCCCAAAAGGTCTGATTGATTCAGTCTGCGCGCATAGAGAAGAAACATCTTGCCGGATTCTGATCTCATCGGCAGAAAAAGTGAAACTTGATTCCACAGTTTATCCAGAATGGGAGATTTTATGCCCGATATTGCTCTGACCGAGGCAGATCGCCGCCTGCTGCGGTTGCTGCAACGTGACGGACGCGCCTTAATGCAGGATCTGGCCGATGCGGCGGGGCTGTGATCCTTGCCCGCTTCGCGGCGTCTGAAACGGCTGGAGGATCTTGCGGTCATCAAGGGCTATGTGGCGCTGCTGAATCAGGGCAAACTCGGCCTTGGCGCAGTGACGGTTGCGGGCAAGAAGCTTGGCGCGCTGGGGGACGGCGAATGGGCGATGCCCAAACTGACCTCGCTGCTGAAAGCGACGGCTTCGGGCAGCACCTGAATCGAGGCCTATGAAATCGACCTCAAATCGCCAAACCAGAAAACGCGATCCTTGGTCGTTAACGCGCAGATTCTTGATGACGGCGAGGATCACATTCGGATGCTGATGGCGGTCGCTGACGTAACGGACGCCCGCGCGGACGCGCGTCTGAAAGTCGACTTGTTGAACGATAAAGCGATCTTGGTGCAGGAAGTGCAGCACCGGATGTTGAAACATGCGTTTCCGGATCAACCTATCGGCAAAATTATCATCGACTACTCGGCTAGGGGCCATGAATGGGCGCTATCTGTGACCTGTTGGGAGAACTCCATGTCAGCGATGCCAAGCCCGGCACCATCGTGACCATCCGGCATCGGGGTGGGCCCGAAGCCCCAGCCGCCCTTCCTTCGGCAGCCTAGGAACCATTATGTTGCTGAAGCGCTATACACTGGGAGATCGTCAAAACTCCCATATATCATGAACGAGTAGCAGATGAAGAACGGTAAGGCAGTGGTGCTTGTGGTTGACGACAGCGCGCTTATTCGTATGGCTGCCGTAGATCTGGTCCAAAGCGCGGGCTACGAAGTGCTGGAGGCACAGGATGCCGATGCGGCCATCCTCATTTTAGAATCGCGCGACGACATTGACCTGGTGTTCACCGATGTGCAGATGCCGGGCACAATGGACGGAATCAAACTCTCGCATTACATCCGCAACCGCTGGCCGCCGGTGAAGCTGATTGTCACCTCGGGAATGGCGTTCGTTGAAGAGAGCAGCCTTCCCACAGGCAGCCAATATTTTGCAAAGCCCTATACCGATACGGCGATTACCAATGCCATGGCGCGCCTGCTTGCGGATGACAGTGCAGCTGAATGAGCTGCCATGTTGCTGCCAACACCGGCGCGCGTGTCGGTTGGCGCAAATCCGATCTCAGGCGGACTGCGCCAGAAAGAACCTGATCATCTGCGCCGAGGCATCAGGCCCCGTATTATCGGTGTAGGACTCTGCGGCGCGCCCGCCTGACCAAGCGTGACCCGCACCTTCGATCATCCACAGGTCAACCAAAACTCTGCCGTCTGATCCGGCAAACTCGCTGCGGGTATAGCCACGCCCGCGCACCGAGCGTTTGCTCACCTTTGCAGGCTTGGCATCGTCGCCCACTGCCGCCGCGACGATCATCGCCGCGTTCGAGGGATGGACTGTGCTGTCCGCCTGGCCGTGAAAGATGATCCGGCGCACGGTGTCAGGCGGCGTCGAGGCGCGCACAGACGCGGGCACATTCGCACCACCACTGCGCATGGCCGACATCGCAGTCAGCACGTCGCGTGCAGCCCCTCGGGCAAGCCCGGAATGGACTCCTGCCGCCGAAAACACCTCTGGATAAACATCCGCCAAAATCGCCGCCATTGCGCCGCCAGCGGACAATCCGGCTACAAACACGGCGTCGCGGCCAAGGCCGAATTCTTTCGCAAGCTTGCGCGCGAGGGATGCGAGAATGGCGGGCTCGCCTGCCCCACGCGCCTGATCGCCCGGCTTGAACCAGTTCCAGCAGGAGGCCGCATTATGCCTTCCGGTCTGCGCCGGATAGGCGACCGCAAGGCCATGTTTTTCGGCCAGCGCGTTCATATGAGTGCCTGCTGCGAAGTCATCCGGGCTCTGGGTGCAGCCATGCAGCATCAGGATCAGGCCTTTGGGCCGTTTTGGATGGCTGGCGGGCAGGTAAAGCTTATAGCTGCGCGCGCCTGCTGTGCTGCGATGCGTGCGGCTAAGATACTGCGCGCCAGTGGGGACGCTGATAGAAATCGCCCGCGCTTTTGTCGCCGTCCGCGCACCCGGCATCAGCGACTGTGCCGCGCGCAGTTGCTTTATCACGGCCCCAAGAGTGCGACCCGCCTTGAGTGGCGCTGCCTTGCGTGCCTTCGGTTTGAGGGCGGCTAGGGGTGCCAGCGCGGAATTGACCATGAGGCCCGTCATCATTTTCTGAATGGATTTAGCTGTCTTGCCCAGCTTGGCGGGCCGCATCAGCCGATTTGCCCGGCGCAGGGCCGCCGCGAAGCTGCGTGTCATTGTCATTCCCTTGAAACCTGGCCGCATTGACCGCGCGATGACAATGCACAAACCAAGTTTGGGTTCCGCTGTAATCGCCGCCACATGGCACGGGGATCACGAATGCCAGACGCAAGGTAACTGCCACAACGTCGCTTGCTTTGCGGCAAGCTGTTGTCGCAGGCCTTGAAACGCCAGCCTTGCGCCGCCCGATCTATCTGTGATGATCCCTGCACACTGCACAAGGGTGCGGATCTAGGGATGGAGCAGAGCATGACAAGAATAGCCGTAGTGACAGGTGCAGCAGGTGGGTTGGGGCGGGCGATCAGTGCCAAGTTGCTGGCCGACGGGATGCATGTCGTCGGGTTGGATATTGATGCGGCAGGTCTGGCGAGCATGGCACAGCCCGGATTTAGCGGGCATGTCACCGATCTGACCGATGCCACGGCGATTGCGGCGGTCTTTGCGCAGATTGCGCAGGATCATGGCGGCGTCGATGCCTTGGTGAACAACGCGGGCACCTGCTTTATGTCCGACTTTCCCGACATTCCGGCGCAGGAACTCGACCGGCAAATGTCGATCAACTTCTCGGGTGCGTTCCATTGCTGCCAGGCGGCGATCAAGCTGATGGAAGGTCGCGCCGGGGTACGCAAGATCGTCAATATCAGCTCGAACGGAGCATATAATTTTGACGTGTTCGATCCACCGCATTACCGCGCGTCTAAGGCGGCGCTGGACACGCTGACAAAAGATCTGGCGCGGCGCTATGCCCGCGCGCAGATCGCGGTGAACTCGCTGGCCCCGGCGATGACCGAAACCCCGCTGTTCAAGGTGCTGACCGAGGAGGTGCTGGCCCGTGCCATTGCTGCCATGCCGCACGGCCATGCGATGCAGCCCAGCGAAGTGGCGGCATGGGTTGGGTTTCTGATCTCGCCCGCGGGGGATGTTTGCAGCGGCAATGTGATCATTCTCAATCAGGGGCGCGACGTGAGGTAAGGCGCGTGTCTAAGTGAACGCGGTTAAGTGAACCACTCGGGCGCTTTGCGCAAAGTCGGCCATTGCTGCGGGCTGTGGCCGAAAATCACCAGCGCGTCGCGTTGCTGGGCCAGTTCCGTCAGCCGCGCGCCGTGGTGAATCGCCAGCGGCACGTCCCAGGATCCGGCAAAACCCTCGTCGATTTCAGCCGCGCGGCTGATCGCGTCCGAAGTCAGCAGCACCCATCCCGTTTCCGGCAACTGGATCATGAAGGCCAGTTGCCCGGGCGCGTGGCCGGGGCAGAGCAGCACCTGAAACCCCGGCCCAAGCAGGAAATCCTGCGTCACCAGATGATAATCGCGCACAGGCCACTCCATCGCCTGTTTGCCCGACCAATACATCGGACGCGGCAGATCCCGTTCGGCCTTGGCAATCAGGATCGGCACATCGGGGAACCCCACCATACCACCCACATGATCAATATGCGTATGGCTTTGGATCATCAGCGTGACGTCGGCCTTGGACAGTCCCAACTTGGCAAGTTGTGCTTCGGGGGTGTTTTCGGGCGTGATTTTCAAAACCCGACCAAAGCTGCCCAGTCCGTCCTCTGCCGTCGCGGCTTCGGCATCTTGGGTGTATTTTTCGGGAAATCCAGTGTCGATCAACACCACTTCGCCCGCATCGGTTTGCACCGCAAACCCGCAGATCCCTATGGTGCGCGGGCCGGAATGCACCTCAAACAACCCATAGTCCAAAACAGCCAGCCGAATGGGTTTCCCCTTCAGCGCAATCTGATCCATCATGGTATCACCCCCAGCACAATGAAGCGGAGAGCCCGGTTGAAAGTCAAGATCCATACGTTGTTTCAATACTTGCTTGAAACAACCGAAGCTGCCCCCGAGGCCATCGTAGGCTTCTCGCTGTCGGGATCGCCAAAGTTGGGCGATTATCTGGACGATCTTGATCCGAACCAGTCGCTGGACTGGAACAGCCGCGACTTTCGCGGCCTGCCGGAACTGCGCGACCATGTTCTGGCGCAGGCAGGCCTGACCGGAATTTGCACCCCCGCCGATGTGCTGATCACCGCAGGGGCTGCCGAGGCCAATTACCTGTCCATCATGCAGCGTCTGCAACCCGGCGAGCGGATCGTGATGGAAACCCCCGGCTGGCCGCAAGCCGAGGTGCTCGCCAAGGCCAAGGGTGCTGAAATCGTCAAAGTGGCGCGGTCAGAGGCTGACGGGTGGCGCTTGCCGCTGGACCTTTTGGCAGCGGCAGTGACCCCCGGCACCCGGATGATCTTTCTGACCAATCCAAACAATCCGACCGGCGATCTGATGAGCGCTGCCGATTTGGCCGACGTGGTCGCCATCGCAGACCGGGTCGGGGCGTGGTTGTTGGTGGACGAAGTTTATGCCGGGCTGGAATGGGACGGCCCGCGCGCGCCATCGGTCGCAGGGCTTTACGCGCGCGGCATCACCACAGGATCGGTCAGCAAGGCACTTGGCTTGCAGGGGCTGCGCACCGGATGGATGATTTGCCCGGATGCCGAGCATATGCGCGATGCGTTGATCCTGCGCGAAAACTCTAGCGAAATCATGAACATCATGGGCGAGGTGATTGCTGAAGTGGCTTTGCGGCCAGCGCGGTATGCCGCTGCGCTTCAACGTGCCCGTAGTGAAGGGGCGAATAATCTGGCGCAGATGAACGCGTGGGTTGCAGCGCAAGAGCATCTGTCTTGGTTGCCGCCAAAAGCTGGTCTGATTGGGCTTGCCCGCCTGCCCGAAGGCGTTGACAGCGATGCCTTCGCGCGCTTTCTGCTGGCAGCGCCCTATCGCACCTTCCTGTTGCCGGGCAGCGCTTATGAACTGCCCCGTCACATCCGGCTTGGCGTTGGCGGCGGTGCCGCCGTGCGGCTGCAAGACGGGCTGGATCGACTGTCCCAAGCGCTGCAGGATTGGGCCATTGATCGCTAGAAACTTCATTGCTTGGAAAATGTCGGTAGAAGCCACCCGGGAAAAGTCAACGGGACCACATGATGTGGCCCCGTTGATCACGTGAGATAGCCGAACGGATAAAGACCTCCGACAGGGGGCATTATCGCAGGTCTTGACCGCCGGCAAACCTCACGTTGTGCTGAGGTTTAGTTATTCCGCCAACCGTCTTGCTCGTACAGCGAACGGCGATCCATCAGCGAACTCGTCAGCACAGTGTCCAGCGCGCCCTCGACATGCGATCTGGCGCTTTCGGGGAATTGGACGCTGACGGCGACACTGCCCCGGCGCATTGCTTCGGAAAACACCGGGGTTTCTTCGTCCGAAAGGCCAAGATCAACAATCGCACCAACCGTGCCGCCCGCGACCGCACCGCCAGCCGCACCCACTGCTGTGGCCGCAAGCCAACCTGCGGCGACCAGTGGCCCCACGCCGGGAATCGCCAACATGCCAAGGCCTGCCAGCAAACCCGCACCACCACCGATGGCCGCGCCAATCCCAGCGCCCGTCGCCGTACCCGAAGCGTCGGGATCAACAACGGTTTCCGAGTAACCCGTGACAGGGTTCGTCACAGGGTTCACGGTTTCCGGGTAACCCGTGACAGGGTTGTTGCGGATATCTGCCTCATGGTGTTGCCGGATGCTTTCATTGCCAAGGATGGACACTGCCACACCGGACAACCCAAGCGCGTTCACGTTGTTTTTTGCAACCCGAGCGGATTCGTAATCATCGTAAACTCTTGTAATAACTGACATAGTTCTCTCCATTCTTACGTTACGATCAGATTTAGGATTTCGGCGCGGTGACCACGTTGCCCTTGTAGTCAACAGCCACCGACACGTCGGTTCCGTTCAGCTTGCCGGTTCCGCGCCATACACCTTTGTCGTCCAGCACCAGTGCCGAAACCTCGGACACATTCCATGACACCGCGCGGTCGCGGGCCTGTTCTTCAGTAAAGCTGTTTGCGCCCTCAAGCGGCGCGCCGGCTTCTGGAACGTTCTGCGCCCATTTCTCGGTGCCACACTGCGTCAGAAATTCATCTTTGCTGATGCCCGTGTCTTGCAGGGCGGTTTCATCGACGCGCGCACGGGCATATTCACGTGGCGCTTCGGCATCCGACAGAAAGCCGTTGGCGTCGGCGTCGAGGGTGGTGAACTGGGCGTCACAATCCATCGGAGCGGTCATGGTATCCGCAGGCACGGTGGTTGTAGCCGCCGGTGCCGTGGTATCTGCGGGCACGGTCGTTGTGGTGCTTTCCTGCGCAAAGGCCGCTGTGGCGAGGGATGCCGTGAGAAACGTCCCAAGGATCGTTGTTTTATAGCCAAGCATGTGCTTTCTCCTGTAAACTTCTACGCCGTCAAGAACCGATGCGGTCCTCGTACTGCAACAACGCGGCGTGGTTTGAGGGGGTTCCGCCCTTAAGATAGCAGGCACGAAATTGCGGCGGCTTTCCGCTTGTGCATGCGGCAGGACAGAGATATTTTGATGTAAATCAATATATTGGCAAAAAATACTAATCAACCTCGCACGGTACATTCGCGTTGAGATTGCATTGTGCTGCCAAGGCTTCATGCCGAAAACATCCGTTCAGCGCGCGCAGAACAAGCTTGGATGCGAAACGTTGTGCCGGCGCCAGACTGGACGCCGGGGGATACGAACGTTGCACGAAAATTCCGCAACCGCAGTGGGAAAATGCGCAGGGTTGCCAAGTCAGGAACCATTTCCAGCCGCTGCCGTTGTCTCGCTGAGTCCGATGGACGGCGGCGGCCCGATCTCACCCGATGGTCTGCGTCAGCGTCCCAAGGCTATCGCCGCGCAGCAATCATTGAAGGCAGCAAGACATGGCACGTCCTATCTATCAAACCGAGACCGGCAATGCCGGAGAAACGCAGCAACAGGGTGGTGAGGCTTTGACCACCAATCACGGCATCCCAATCTCGGACAACCAGAACAGCCTGAGGGTTGGCGATCGTGGCCCGACGCTACTGGAAGATTTCCTGCTGCGTGAAAAGATTTTTCATTTTGATCATGAGCGTATTCCAGAGCGTATTGTCCATGCCCGTGGCTCGGCGGCGCATGGCTATTTTGAATGCACCGACCCGATCCCAGAGCTGAGCCGTGCCAGCCTTTTTGCCGAGAAAGGCAAGAAGACCCCGCTATTTGCCCGGTTCTCGACGGTCGCTGGCGGGGCGGGTTCCGTCGATACCCCCCGCGATGTGCGCGGCTTTGCGGTGAAGTTCTACACCGACGAAGGCAACTGGGATCTGGTTGGCAACAACATCCCGGTATTCTTCATCCAAGACGCGATCAAATTCCCCGACTTGATCCATTCGGTGAAAATGGAGGCCGACAAGGGCTATCCACAAGCCGCATCCGCGCATGACACCTTCTGGGATTTTGTGTCTTTGATGCCCGAGTCCATGCATACGGTGATCTGGGCGATGTCAGATCGGGCGATTCCGCGGTCTTTGCGGATGATGGAAGGCTTTGGGATTCATACCTTCAAATTGGTGAACGCAGCGGGCGAGACGCAATTTGTGAAATTCCACTGGCGTCCTCGTCTGGGCATGCAGTCGCTGGTCTGGGACGAAAGCGCGAAGTTGCAGGGTGCTGACAATGATTACCACCGCCGCGACCTGCACGAAGCCATCGCTGCGGGCGGTTTCCCGGAATGGGATTTCGCCGTGCAGGTGTTCGATCAGGCCTTGGCCGACGGCCTGCCCTATGATGTGCTCGATCCGACCAAGATCATCCCGGAAGAAATCGTCCCACTGCGGGTGATTGGCCGGATGGTGCTGGATCGCAACCCTGACAACCATTTTGCCGAGAATGAGCAGGTCGCTTTCCTGCCGTCCAACATCGTGCCGGGGATCGACTTTTCCGATGATCCGCTGCTGCAAGGGCGGTTGTTTTCCTATCTCGATACGCAAAAATCCCGACTTGGCACCACAAACTTCCACCAGATCCCGATCAACGCGCCGAAATGCCCCTATGCCAATATGATGCGCGATGGGATGATGCAGACGGTGGTGCCGAAAGGTCGCGCAACATATGAGCCGAACAGTCTGGATCAGGCTGGCGAAGACCCCGGCCCTCGGGCCAGTACCGCAGGCTTTACCACTGCGCCACAACAGGTTTCCGGCGAAAAGCTGCGGATTCGGGCAGAGACTTTTGGCGATCACTACAGCCAACCCCGGATGTTCTGGCACTCGCAGACCGAAAATGAACAGGCGCATATCGCGTCGGCCTATGTGTTTGAACTGTCGAAAGTTGGGCTTGATCACATCCGCAACCGCGTTCTCAGCCATCTGGCCAATATCGACGGCGGACTCGCAAAGCGTGTGGCTGATGGCCTTGGCGTCACCTTGCCAGATGCTGCGACACCCTTCCGCGCCCCGGTGGATCTTGAACCTTCCGATGCGCTTTCGATTCAGAAAAACTGGCAGGAAACACTGCAAGGCCGCAAGGTCGGGCTGCTGTTTGGCGAAGGCTCGGACAAGGCCGAGATCGACAATCTGATCGCAGCGATCAAGGCAGAGGGCGGCAGTGTGTTTACCATTGCGCCAAAGATCGGTGTGCTGAAGCTGAAAGGCGGCGAGATGAAGGCCGAAGGTCAACTGGCCGGCTCGCCGTCACCGCTGTTCGATGCCATCGCGATGATCCTTGCGCCAGAGGTGGCCGAAAAACTCGCCCGCGACTCGGCCGCTGTTGGCTTCGTGACCGATGCTTTCGTCCATCTCAAAGCCATCGGCCATTGCAACGGCTCGAAAGTCATTCTTGCGCGCGCGGGGATCGAGCCGGATGAAGGTGTGGGCCACTACAGCAATCTGCCCGACACCGCCAAACGCCGCTATTGGGCGCGAGAGGCTAAGATCCGCGATCTGGCCTGACGCATTGCGCATCCGCCCGACAACGGCGGGTGCGCTCGCGTGGCGGCCGGGATGCGACTGCCTGCTGCCTCAGACAGAGCCGCGACTTTCCTCTTCGACGAGGAAGCCTTTGGGAATAGTCCGCCCCTGATCAAGGCGCAGGCCTGCGTCCTGCAACTGATCCTGCGCCATTGCGTCAGCGTTTGCCCCGGTAGCCATTAGCCGCTGCCAGATCTCGCGGACGGCAGGTGCAATCCGGGGCTCGGTCACGGCGCGGGCGGTGTGAAGCCAGATCGCCAGACCATCGCTGCTGTCATATTCCCGCTGCTTGCGCAGAGCGACGATTTTGGTTTGCGCAGTGGTGCAAAAACGCGCGACGGCTGCGGGGGGCCAGTCGATCACTTTGTTCAGGTCTTGCCCCGCCGCAAGGTAGAACGCTGACCAGTACCAGGCAGTAGCGGCATGACTGTCCACAATATGCGGCTTGGCCTGCGCAAGTTTGTCTGAAAGCGCCTGAGCCTCATCGACCAAGGCCATGGTGGCTTTTTCTTTCTTCCATGTATCGAACATTCTGTCCTCCATCGGTCTGCCCTATCATTTCAAACGGATGCGGTCTGCAAGCTCTTTCTGAAGCCCGATCCGGCCCAGCAGAGCGCAAAATACGATATCTTGCGCTGATCTGGCGAATTCACACACCGCCATGCGCTAGGTCGCAACCTTTTGCGGGTGATCCCTCCGAATGACGGCAATATTCCTGCGGACAGTCATACCGACTTTGTTTGCCGTGCCGCGAGCCTGCCGGCTGCGCAGCGTAACCGCCTCACCGCTTATCCCGGCATCAGCCCGATAGACTGTGGTAAGAGCGCCGTGGATTTGAGGCAGGCGGTCAATGCGCCTGCGGCACGCGGTATCGACACCTTGTTGGTGGAAGGCGGCAGCCACCTGTTGCACGAGCTGTTCGCGGCAGGCTTGGTGACCCGCATCGTGATCAACATATCCCGGTCGCCAGTGAGTCCCTGGATGCGCCAACCTACCCTGCGGCGGACGCAGCTGGCCCTGTGCTGGCGCTGTCGCGCTGGCAGGTCGTCGATTGGCGGCTGATTGGCGGGGTCGGGGTTTCGATTTACAAGAGGCGTTGTGCATATCAGGGGGCTTCAAACTGCACTACAGATAAGCGTTGGCAAGCAAGCTCCTGTCCTCGCGGATCGCATCAGGATGGGCCGAAAGTCTGATCTGGCCTTTGAGCAGCACAACGACATGCGACGCAAGTTTTAACGCCACCTCGACAAACTGCTCGACCAGCAGGATTCCAATGCCTTGGGCGGCAAGATCGCTGATCAGGCGTTTGACGATCAGGGGGGCCAGACCCAGCGACATCTCGTCGATCAGCAGATAGCGGGGGTTGGCCATCAGAGCATGGCCGATGGCCAGCATCTGCTGCTGACCGCCCGACATGGTGCCTGTCTTCTGGCGGCGGCGTTCTGCCAACTCTGGAAATGTCGTCAGAACCTTGCCAAGAACTTTGTCGGCTTCGGCATTGGATAAAAGTGCCGCTGCAGCCATAAGATTGTCTTCGACCGAAAGCTGCGTCAAAATCTGGTGCCCCTCTGGCACGGCGGCAACGCCTGCGGCCCGAATACGGTCCGGGCTGGCCCCGGTGATGTCTTGGCCATCCACCACCACGCGGCCCGCGCGGATCGGCAGCAGGCCCGCCACCCCCAACACCAGTTCGGACTTGCCTGCCCCCTTGGCCCCCAGCAAAGCGGTGACCTTGCCCGGCCCAATGCTGACAGAGACACCCTCAACCACGCTCTTGCCATCTTTGGCCACGGACAGGTCAAACAGTTCAAGCATGATCCACCTTGGTCCCCAGATAGGCCGCCTTGACCGCCGGATCGTCAAGCACCGCCCGCGTCGGGCCAAAGGCGATACGGCGGCCAAAATCCAAATACCAGCGTTTCATCGCAGATGCGGGTGATCAGGTCGACATCATGGTCGATCACCAACACGCTGGCACCGCAAAACCTCTGAATCGACTGGATCAGTTGGCCAAGCTGCGCGCTCTCCTCGACAGTCAGCCCTCCGGCGGGCTCATCGAACATGATCACCTTCGGCTGGCCGGTGACACAGCGCGCCACATCGGTCAGGCGGCGCTCATAGCTGTTCAGATCGGCGCCCAATTTGCCGGCAATGGCGGCAATGCCTGCAAACTCCAGCGCCCCGCGCCACATCGGCCCGCCGTTCGCGCGGCGACAGCGGAGAGGTATCGGCAATGGCGCGCAGATTGTCCTCAACGGTCAGATCATCGGCAATCTGCTCGCGTTGAAAGCTGCGGCGCAGTCCCCAGCGCGCGCGTTGGTGGGGCGGCAGCGTCAACAGGTCGGTATCACCCACCATCACCAGGCCCGTCTTGGGAGTAAGAAAGCCCGAGATCACGTTCATCGTCGTGGTCTTGCCCGCGCCATTCGGCCCGATGATCCCTGAGACTGGGGCAGTAAACTGCGCCGAGATGGCATCCAGTGCCACCAGCCCGCCGAAACGAACGCTCACATCCTGCAAAAGGATCATACCCGCTTCCCCCGCCCAAACATGTTGAAAATCTGGCCGGAAATGCCTTGGGGCGCAGTGATGACGGCGTGCAGCAGACCAGCGCCGAAGAAGACCAGTGCCAAATCGGCATCCACGCCCCAGTTGTTCAACAGCCCCGGCACCACCCGGTAGAGCATCGCCGTGATCACAGCTCCCAACCAGAAACGCGGCCCGCCAACTACAACCAAGGCAAACAGCAGCGCACTTTCCGAGGCCTTGAAGGTTGCGGCATCCAACAGCCCGAGGCTGCCCGCCAGCAAGCCGCCACCTAAGCCCGCCAACAGACCGGAAAGACCAAAGGCCCAGGTCTTATATAGCGTGACATTGACGCCCGAGGCCATAGCTGCGGCCTCGGATCGCCGGATCAGCGCCCACGCCCGCCCCGGCGCGGTGCGGCGATGCGCCTCGATCAACAGGAAACCAAAGCTGGCCACAGCGATGACGTAACGCCAGACTGAACATGCCCAACCGCGCATACATGAACCCAGCCCCCCCATCGCGGCCAGCGTAAAGCAGGTGGTCGAGGTGAAGATCTTCTGCCACTGCCCCCCCGCCACTTCTGGCAAAGCCGCGAACAGCGCCAAGGCCAGCAGCAAACCTGCCAGACCAGAACCTGTGATCTTGGGCATCAGTCTTCTCCTGCAAAGGTCAGCTGGCGGCCCTTGTTCATGGTCAAAAGCACCAATGCTGCAATGACGAAAGGCGCCATCGGTCGCACGGATTTGAAAGTGTCCGACAAGGTCAGCAGGCTTTCGATCACGCCCATCGTCAGTCCGCCGATCAACACATCGGGCAAGGATTGCAACCTCCCGCAAATGGCCGCCGCCGTGCAGGGGATCACCAGAAAGGTGATCACCGCCGGTTCCAGCCGCACCAGATCACCGAACATCAAGCCGGTAAAGCCGCACAGCAGGCCCGAGATCGCCCAAGCCATCGTTTCAACCCGGATGATCGGGATCCCGATCAGCGACGACAGTCTGCGGTTGTTGGCCAAAGCCCGCATCTGCAACCCCATGCGTGTGCGGTTCAGCGCCAGCGAGATCGCAGCCACGATCACGATCGCCGCAGCCACCACGATCAGCCGGGTGACGGTCACCCGCAAACCCAGAATCGTCACCGCGAATTTGTCCGTTGGAAGTTCGAACTTCCTTGGGTCATCCGAGAACAGAAAGCTGACAAGCCCCAGCAATATCAGCGCAAACCCCAGCGAAGCCACAGCCTTCACCACCGGTTCTCGCCAAGCCATGTGCGGCGCGATTGCACGCCCGTAAAACAGCGACAAAGCCAGTGCCAGCACCAGACCCAGCGCCCAGGCCAAGGGCTGAAACACCCCCCAGGCGACCAACTGCCAACTGGCCATCACCGCCGTCATGCCGATCGCCCCGGCGGCGAGGTTCAGCACCCCGGTGGCGCGATACAGCACCACCAGCCCAATGCCGCCCAAAGCGTAAAGCTAGCCCACGGCAAGGCCTGAAACGATAAACAGGCCCAGCACATTGGCGGGCTTTCCGGCACCCAGCCACAGCGCCAATACGGTCACTGCCACGATACAAATCGCTAGAGATTTCAAGATGTCACGCATCGGTGGCCTTTATCGGTAAAGTGCCCCACCCACCTGCAGGGGGCGGGGCTACGGTGTTCAGCGACGCGTTCAGTTCACGCCAAGCGCCTTTTCCTGCGCGATGATCGGCGCGAAATAGGGGCTGTCATACTGGTAGCAGTCGCGAACGGTTTCAAACGCACCGCCTTTGACGACAACCATCGTGCCCGCGTGATTGGGCATGTGGCGATCCGCTTCGCCGACGTAGTAGGGGCCGCACATCAGATCAGATGTGACACCCTTGATCGCGATGATCGCAGCCGTCACTGCGGCCCGGTCGTCCAGCTTGGCCGGGTCCAGCGCCAGCATCGCATCGACAAAAATCTTTGCTGACAAAAATCCCGATTGGCTGAACGTATCGCGCGCGGCCTCTTTCGGGGCATGGGCATCCATCACCGCCAGACAGTTGGTCGCATCCGGCCCGCCTTTGTCCCACGGGGTCAGCTCGGCGTTGACGAACATCTTGCCATCCCAATACGCGCCCAAAGCTTCGGCACGGTGCGGTCATAAAGCGGGGTGGACGATGACCATTTGTAGGTATCGCCCATGCCCTGCTCCTCTGCCGCTTTCAGAAAGGCAATCGCCAAGCCGGCTGGCAAGTTCACAAGGATCGTATCGGCCCCAGACGCTACGGCCTCAAGCAGACCAGAGTTCACGTCCGGAGAGGCCGGATTGAGGTAGACGGAACTACCGGTCAAACCCTTGGCGGTCATATAGCCTTCCATCACACCGCAAGACCACGGGCCGACGTTGGGGATCGCCAGACCGATGCACGAGATGTTCTGCGCGCCCTTTTCCTCGACCATGAATTGCGCGGCGCCAACCGTCGAGGCCAGTGGGCCCTCGTTGGTCGAAACGATGGTAGAGCTTTCAAAACACTCTGACACCGCGCAGGCAGACGCCATCGCCATGATGCCTTCGGCTTTGTAGGTCGGCGCGTTGACCGCCATTTCCACGAAAGAGCCGTTGCCAACCATGGCCACGACTTTCTCATCCTTCAGCAACTTGGAAGCCGCCTGCGCGGCCAGTTCCGGGTTCCATTGATCATTCTCTGTCAGATACTCGATCGGCCGCCCTGCAATGCCGCCATTGGCGTTCACGCAGTCAAAGTAGGCGCGCGCGGCCGTTGTCGAGGCTGAAAAATCCCCCGGTGCGGCATTGCCATAAATGCCGCCCACCTTGATCGGCGCGCCGGTCGCGGCGGTTCCGGTATTGGCGCCGCAAGTCGTGGCCGCAGTTGCCGCTTGTGCCAGGCACAAGCAGGCCGCACCGGCGGCAAGAAGTGTTGTCAGTTTCATAAGGTCTCCTCCCTTCATGACCGTGGCCTTCAGGCGGCCACGGCTTTGTTCTTTCCAGTGACGAAGCGGGCACACCGCTCGGCAATCATCATGGTCGGTGCGTTGGTGTTGCCCGACACCAGAGTTGGCATCACCGAGGCATCGGCCACCCGCAGCCCCTGCACGCCCCGCACGCGCAGTTCGCTATCGACCACGGCCATCTTGTCGGTCTCGGGGCCCATCTTCGCGGTGCCCACCGGGTGAAACACGGTTTTGGCGCTCTGCCGCACATAGGACCGCAATCCGTTCAGGTCTTTCTCAAGACCCGGCTCGGGCAGCGCACGGCGCTTGATCAGTTTGGCCAGCGCCGGCGCTTCCAGAATTTCGATGCTTTTCAGCACGCCGCGCACCAGAACCTCCAGATCATCGCTGTCGCGGAAGCTGGCTGCATCGAACAGCGCGCGGTCTTTCGGGTTTGAGGACCGCAGACGCACCGAGCCGCGCGATTTCGGACGCAGGAAACATGGCCCAATCGCGATGCCGTGCTTTTCAATCGGCGCGCGATCCGCCCAACCCATCATGATGGGCAGCACATGAAACTGCACATCCGGCTGGCCAGATGCGCCGCAGGCCCTACGCCGGACAGTTGCAACAGACGCGGCGTTTCGATGGCACCTGCGCACAGGATCACCTCGCCCCGCGCCGCAAGCAGGCTGCCGTCTTCCAGCATGACGCCGGTGGCGCGCTTGCCCTCAAATGTCACCTTCGCGACGCGGGTCTGCGTCTTGATCGTCAGGTTGCCACGCTTTTCGGCCTTGCGCAGGAAAGCCTGCGCCGAGGACCAGCGCCGCCCGTCATGGGTGGTGGTCCGATAGAAACCCACACCTTCCTGCACCTTGCCGTTGAAATCAGGGTTGTACGGCAAGCCGGTTTCTTGGGCCGCCCGCACGAAGGCCTGACACAGCGGGTGTTTGAACCGGGGTTCAGAGACATGCAACTCGCCAGCGGTGCCGTGGAACGCATCGGCAAGGGTCAGATTCTGCTCCAGATCCTTGAACACCGGCAGCACATCGTCATAGGACCAGCCCCGGTTGCCCAGTTGTGCCCACTGATTGTAGTCGCTGGCGTGACCGCGAATGTAGATCATCGCATTGACCGAGGACCTTCCCCCGATCACATGGCCTGCAGCACCACACTGTCGCGGCCATTCACACCATCAGACTTCTCGCCGACATAGGCAACAATATCGCGCGCCCCATTGGCCTCATCAAGGCCGTTGCCCATCGGGATGTTGCGGGCATAGGCCACCAGCGCATCACAGACGGCATCATGGATGCTGTCATGTACATACAAGCGCTTCATCGCGGCGCAGGTCTGTCCATTGTTGATGAAGGCTCCCCAGAACAGGCCCTCGGCAATCGCGGCGGGGTCACAATCGGCCAACACGATGCCCGCATCATTGTCGCCCATTTCCAGCGTCAAGCGCTTCATCGTGCGCGCGGCCGATTGCATGATTTTCTCGCCCGTCGCACAGGGCCCGGTGAACACGACCTTGCGGATGTCGGGATGCGCCGACATCAACGCGCCGATATTGGCCAACTTGTCATCGCTGGTCACGACATTCAGCACGCCCGGCGGCAGGATGTAGTTCAAGACCTCGACCGTGCGCAGTGTCGACAGCGGCGTATAGGGCGACGGCTTGATCACAACCGTGTTTCCGGCACGCAAAGCAGGCACAATATGCCAGATCGCGATCATCACCGGCCAGTTCCAAGGTGTGATCGAGGCCACGACGCCAAGCGACTTCCGGTGCAACTCCACCCGTCCGGTATTGTCATCTTGCAGGACCTTCACCGGCAGGGTCAGGCTTGCCGTATGCCCCGCCCAAGCCTGCGCCCCACCCAATTCAAACCGCGAACCAAGGCCAGCTAGCGGTTTGCCCTGCTCAAGCGTCAACAGGCGGGCAATCTCCTCGGCGTGTTCTGCCAATTTCCCAGCCAAGGCGGCACAGGCGGCCTGACGCTGTGCGTCCGGCAAACCCGACCACGATGGATAGGCGGCTTTTGCCGCAGCCACCGCCGCATCCAGATCTTCCGCGCTGGCATGGGGCGCTTGGCCTACCACCTCGCCCGTCGCCGGATTGTAAATTGCAAAGCTTTCCTGACCCGCGACCGTGCGGCCGCCGATGGTCATGCTGAAATCCAGCATGGGCTCCTCCCTCTATTCCCTATGATCAGGCTAAAGCGCAAACCCGCCGCCGTTCTTGGACTGGCGCGACGAAGGATGCGGACTCAGGCGACATCCGCCTCTGCCCGCTGTCGTTTTATTTGCAACAACTCCGATTCGAACGCATCATCCTTCACATGCTGACGCGAATCCGTGCAAACGAACTGCCTGTGGAACAATCTGCAGCCGATTAACATCGGGTTTGCGGCAGTTTCGACATTCGCGCTTCCGCTGATCGACGCGTTATGCGTGGCGGCGTGCAGGTTGATCACTGCGCGGGCTTCGAGGTGGCGCATGTTGCCGCCGATCTACAACAGGTGGTGCGCTCCAACCGCGACATCAGGCTGGACGCAAGCGAGAATTATTTTCTCATCCTGCAAGAAGAAGGCAAGGCTCAGATGAGCCAGAACGAGACCTCCTGCCTGCTTTCGCCCGGTGACATGGTGCTGATCGACAGCGCCTGCACGTCAGACTTCACCTTCTTCGGCGATTACAACCGCCAGCTTTCCCTGCATCTGCCGCGCGCAGAGATGCAGGCGCGGTTCGGCTATGACCTGATCCGCGCCGGTATCTCGGTGCCACGGCATGACCCGACCAACCTTGCCTTATGCGCGGTGCTGGGCAAAGTCTTTGGCCAACCCTCGTCCAACGCCGCCTCAAACACCTATCTGCGCGAGGCGATCTTTGGCCTGATCGGGGCGATGCTGCACGAACGATCAGGCCAAGAGGGCTTTGCCGGCATCGACAGTGACCTCGGCGGCGCGCGCGCGCTGGCCTCCGGGCAGGCTTATATCAACAGCCACTATCGCAACCCGGATCTGACCATTCAGGACCTCGCCGACGATCTCGGCATGTCGCCGCGTCAACTACAGCGCGGCTTTTCGGCGATAGGCTCGACCCCCACCAAATACCTGCTGGTCAAGCGGCTGGAACATGCCAAGCGCGGGATCGAGGATCGTCGCGCCGGGCGGCGCGGCGACCTGATTTCTTCCATCGCCCTATGAAGCCGGATTCTCCGACCTGTCCTATTTTCAGCGCTGCTTTCGCCGCGCCTTCGGCACCAGCCCCAAGGCATGTCTGATGGGCATGGTGACGAGTGGCGAGGAGGCAGAAGATTTGCACCTGGACTGAACGGGTTGGCGGTCAGCGGAAGACGGCACCTCGACTTCGAACTTATCCGCCAGAGCAGTATGTTGAACAGCAACAGCCGACAGCCGATCAAGCTGCCAATCATCGGGCGGAACACGTCTTGTGCTGAGCGCAAGGCAGGGTTCACCCCGCCCCGCCTGCCCCAATTCTTAACAACGCCTTACCACGCCTCCCTAACCCCTTGATCCCAAACACCCCTCGCCCCTGTCCACGCGTGGACACGCCCCGTACACCGCCTACGCCATCGGATCATCCACATAATTCCGCCAGTTGTGCTGCTCCTTGAACCCCAAAACTTCCCGCACCTTGCGGTTCGAGAGCAAACTCTCCTGCGCCCCAACCGGGCGGCTTAAAGGCACCTTGGGAAAGAACCGTGCCAGCAATTCCTGATTGCTCTGACAAACCGAATTGGTGTCATTGCAGGCATTGAACACCTGAAACCCCAGCCCGTCCTTCTTTAACGCCAGATCGACAATCTGCCCCAAATCCCGCGCATCCATGTAACTGAACGTAATCCGCCGCCGCTGCCCCGGATCAACAAAGAACCCCGGAAACCGCGTCTTATATTCCTGCGGCTCAATCACATTCCCAATCCGCAACGCATAAATATCGTTGCCAAACCGCCGCTGAAAACTCCGCGCCGTGGCTTCATTGACCTTCTTTGACATGCCGTAGCTGTCCATCGGATCAATGTCGTAATCCTCCTCCAGCGGCAGCACTTTGGGGTCCACAATGCCATTCGAAAAACAAACCCCATACGTCGTCTCAGAACTCGCAATGATCACCTTCGGAATACCCAGCTTACACGCCGCCTCCAGCACGTTATAGGTGCCCATCACATTGACCCGGTACGTCTCATTCTCGGCTTGCAACATCAGCGCAGGCACGGCGGCGAAATGCACCACCGCATCAAAACGCGGCGCCGCCCCCGCGTCCAGTTCCGCCCCATCCATATGCGCCGACATTGCATTGAACATCTGGCCCGAGTCACAAATATCCGCGTTCAAATCCGCAACCCCCGGATGCCGCAGCGGCACCCGGTCCACGTTCAAAACCCTGTGCCCATGCGCCGCAAGATAAGCCACCACATGCCGCCCCGCCTTGCCCGACCCGCCCGTCACCATCACCCGCATCGCTGCCTCCTTGCATTTTGTACATTTCAGTGTATATTTAATCGCACATCACAGGAGCCAGCCATGACTCGCCTCGCCACACCCCAGATCTGCACCATGACCGAACTGCGCGAGCCGCAAAAGGTCTTTGACCGCGCCGGCGGCCAGCCCGTCGCCATCCTGAAGAACTCGGCGCTGGTGGGCTATTATGTCCCCGCAGAAGCCGTGAACGCAACCGCGCATCAGCCGATGGCGCGTGAACAAGTCAGTGCAATCCTTGCCCGCACCCGCGAAAAGGCACAGCCGGTTCTTGATTATCTGAAAGACAAGTAACTCATGTTTACGCTAACCGCAGACCTCGTCGTGATGATCCATGACGAGGCGCTCAATCCCGGTGAACTGGCAGGCCTTGCCATGAACAAATCCTTGGAGGGCGCATTGGGGCGGGTCGAAAACCGCATTGTCTATGGCCTGATTTCTGACATTTACGACCTCGCGGCTGCCTATGCCATCGCCAGTGCACAAGGCCATTGCGTCAATGACACCAACAAGCGCACGGCCTTCCGCTCCATGCAGGTCTGTCTGGAAGGCAACGGAATCGCCGCAGAGATGTCCGCCCTCGAAATCGGCCCCGTGATCATCCGCGCCGCTCAAGGCCTGCTCGACGAAGGCGAACTCGCCCACTGGCTGCGCACCCACATCTAAGGCGGTTTACGAAGCCCTCGCAAACCGCCCTGCCCCACATCTTGCGCCCCCTCCCCCGCATCTGATCTAAGGACTGCAACAAGCCGCATAACAAGAATCGAGCACGCATGGCCAACGACCTTCTCTCCGGCACGCCCGACACCTACGACGCCTCCTCCATTGAGGTGCTGGAGCCGCTAGAGGCCGTCCGCCTGCGCCCCGGCATGTATATCGGCGGCATTGATGAGCGCGCCTACCACCACCTCGCCGCCGAGATCATCGACAACTCCATGGATGAAGCCGTCGCAGGCCACGCCAACCGGATTGAGGTCGAACTCCACGCCGATGGCTCCCTCACCGTGCGCGACAATGGCCGGGGCATCCCGATTGATCCGCACCCGAAATTCCCCGACAAATCCGCGCTGGAGGTCATCCTCTGCACCCTGCATTCCGGCGGTAAATTCAATGGCAAGGCTTACGAGACTTCCGGCGGCCTGCACGGCGTCGGCTCTTCGGTGGTCAACGCGCTCTCCGATCACCTCTATGTCGAGGTCGCCCGCAACAAAGAACTCTACGCCCAAAGCTTCTCACGCGGCACCTCGCTCGGCCCGATCCAGAAAATCGGCGCCGCCCCCAACCGTCGGGGCACCGCCTTCACCTTCCACCCCGATCCGCAAATCTTCGGCTCGCACCACTTCCGCCCCTCGCGCCTGCTCCGCATGGTCCGCTCGAAAGCCTACCTGTTTTCCGGCGTTGAAATCCGCTGGAAATCCGCCATCCCCGACGGCGACACGCCAATGGAGGCCACCTTTCACTTCCCCGGCGGCCTCGCCGACTACCTCTCCGATACGCTCGAGAAAACAACCACCTACGCCGACCGACCCTTCGCGGGAAAAGTCAGCTTCCAGGAAAAATTCCAGGTCCCCGGCTCGGTCGAATGGGCGATCAACTGGTCCCCCGTGCGCGACGGTTTCCTGCAATCTTACTGCAACACCGTCCCCACCCCCGAAGGCGGCACCCATGAATTCGGCTTCTGGTCTGCGATCCTGAAAGGCATCCGCGCCTACGGTGAATTAACAAAAAACCGCAAGGCCGAAATGATCACCCGCGATGATATGCTCGCCGGGGGCTGCGCGTTAATATCGGTGTTCATCCGCGAACCGCAATTCGTCGGTCAAACCAAAGACCGCTTGGCAACCGAAGAAGCCACCCGCTATGTCGAACTCGCCGTGCGCGATCACTTTGACAACTGGCTGGTGTCCGATTCCAAATTCGCAGGCGCGATCATGGATTTCCTGATCCTGCGCGCCGAAGAGCGCCTGAAACGCAAGCAAGAGAAAGAAACCCAGCGCAAGACCGCCACCAAAAAGCTGCGCTTGCCGGGGAAACTCACCGATTGCTCCAGCAAAACCCGCGATAATACCGAATTGTTTATTGTGGAAGGTGACTCGGCGGGCGGTTCTGCCAAAGGCGCGCGCGACCGTGAAACCCAAGCCATCATGCCGCTAAAGGGTAAAATCCTCAACGTGCTGGGGGCTGCTTCGGGTAAACTCAACGACAACTCCGAAATCCGCGATATTTGCGAGGCGCTTGGCGTGCAAATGGGCAGCCGCTTCAAAGTCGACGACCTGCGCTACGATAAAATCGTCATCATGACCGACGCCGACGTTGACGGCGCGCATATCGCGAGCCTGCTGATGACCTTCTTCTTCACCCAAATGCGCCCGCTGATCGACAAAGGCCACCTCTACCTCGCCTGCCCGCCGCTCTATCGTCTGACCCAAGGCGCGCGGCGTCTCTATGTCGCCGACGATGCCGAGAAAGAGCTTTGGCTGGCCAAGGGCTTGGGCGGAAAAGGCAAAATCGACGTGCAACGTTTCAAAGGCTTGGGCGAGATGGACGCCAAAGACCTGAAAGACACCACGATGAACCCCGCCACCCGAAAACTGATCCGCGTCACGATTGACGAGGACGCACCGGGCGAAACCGGGGATTTGGTCGAGCGGTTGATGGGGAAGAAGCCGGAATTGCGGTTCCAGTATATTCAGGAGAACGCAAGGTTTGTGGAGGAGTTGGATGTTTAGCGATGACGATGATGACTTTGAGATCAATTTACCATTGGAATTTCCCGTCTACGGCACACCAGTTTCATTGCAAGGCAGTGGTAGATCCAAAGATCTTTGGAAACTAGACATCGTTTCCGAATGCCGAAATCATGTTCCCTCACACAAATTTCTGAGAGAAGATTCCCTATGCATCACGATTTATGATTTCCCGGAGTCTGAGCCGCAGGGTGATATTGATAACATCATTAAGCCAATTTTGGATGCCTTGAATAGCAAAGTTTACCTTGACGATAAACAAGTCAAGCGAGTGGTTGCTCAAAGGTTCCTTCCCGCAGAATGTGACAATATGGAAATCCCACCTGAAATTGTTGCGCGTGCCTTACAGTCAGGACTCACAACCAATAGATGACGGTCGCGGCGAGAGCGCAGGCAGAGAGGAACAGGATCGGGCACCGGTCGTATCGTGTGGCGATGCGTCGCCAGTCCTTGAGGCGGGCGAACATGTTTTCGATCTTGTGGCGTTGGCGGTAGAGGTCTGCGTCGTGCGGGATCGGAACCTTTCGACCGATACGGGATGGGATACACGGCGAAATCCCCATGTCGATCAGGGCGTTGCGGAACCAGTCGGCGTCGTATCCGCGATCCCCGAGCAAGGTCGCAGCTTGTGGGATCGAGGAGAGCAGAGCCCGCGCACCGATGTAATCCGAGGTCTGTCCCGCCGACAGGAACATCCGGATCGGGCGGCCCTTTGCATCGGCTAAGACGTGCAGTTTGGAGTTCAATCCGCCCTTCGTGTGCCCGATTAGCCGCCCGCGCCCCCTTTTTTGACCGCCAGGCTGGACGCCGTCCGGTGTGCCTTCGCGTGGGTTGCGTCGATCATCACGATCTCGGTCTGCTGCGCCTGTGCCGCAAGTTCGGTCATGATCGTGGCGAACACGCCCATCCGGCTCCACCGCTTCCATCGGTTGTAAAGCGTCTTCGGCGGCCCATAGGCCGAAGGCGCGTGCTTCCACATCAACCCATTGCGCTGAATGAAGATAATCCCACTCAGAACCCGGCGGTCATCAACCCGTGGCTTGCCGCGGGACTTCGGAAAGAACGGCCGCAACCGGTCAACCTGCGCTTCCGACAACCAGAAAAGATCGC
>JBKJTI010000022.1:0-3979 GCA_046590425.1 Cypionkella sp.
AAGGATGCCCTTCAGGATCAGCTTGCCGCCCCATTGGTCGCGGATGCGTTTGACTTTGCCCCAGTCGAGCATCGGGTCGAACTGCTCATTCGCCCATTTGGTGAGGTTCGCCAGATCGGTGACGCCCTTCACATGGCCGACGATATTGCGAAAGGTGCGGCGCGGGGTGCGAGCCATGCCCATCGACCAGGCAGGTTTGGTGGCCATGTTAATCATGTTCGGCAGCGTCAGTTTCGGCGGGCTGGTCAGGCCGTTTTTCAGATCCTTGTGGCGTTGGCCGAGAATTTGAAGATCGAGCGTCAGCACCAAGGCCGAACAGTTCGCCGCCCGCGCGCGATCGATGATCGCGTCGACGAAATCTTCGTCTTTCATCACATAAAGCTGGAACCAGAACGGTGCGGGGGAATGGGCGGCGACATCCTCAATCGAGCAAATCGACATGGTGGACAAAGTGAACGGTACCCCAAACGCAGCGGCGGCGCGGGCGGCCTTGATCTCACCATCCGGGCACTGCATCCCCGTCGATCCCACCGGAGCCAGTGCCACCGGCATGGTGACAGGGTTGCCCAGCATCGTGACTTCGGTGCTGCGCCCGGTCAGATCGCGCGCAACCCGTTGCCGCAGCCGGATTTTGGCAAAATCGGTGGTATTTTCCTTGAAGGTCTGCTCGGTGTAGGACCCGCTCTCGCAGTAATCATAAAACATCTTCGGCGTGCGCTTTTTGTAAAGCTGCTTCAGATCGTCAATGCAGGTGATCACGGGCATGAGCGCGCCTTTCGCTGAAATTGGTTATGAATGGTTACCAATTTCAGCAATTCGGCGCAATGGGGTTCGCGGCGATCTCCAGAGGACATGGGGCAAGCCGCCGGGGGATCCACGCCCCCCAACCCCTGCGCGATATTGCGCGCAGAAGATGCCAATTTTAGACAAGTTTTAGATGGTTTCAGGCTGCGTGCGCGCCCGCCGCCAGAGAAGCCACGAACGCCAGTACGTCCGCAACGGGTTTGCCGGTGCTGATCTCCTTTACGATGGCAGAGCCCACCACGCACCCATCCGCGACGCCTGCAATCGCCTGTGCGGCCTCAGGCGTGTTGATGCCAAAGCCCACGATCACCGGCAGATCGGTGGAGCGTTTGATCCGCGCCACTTCCGGCCCGACATCACCAGCCTGCGCCGCCGCCGCCCCGGTGATGCCGGTGACCGAGACGTAATAGACAAAGCCCGAAGTATTTTGCAGCACTTTCGGCAGACGTTTGGCATCGGTGGTGGGGGTGGCCAGCCGGATGAAATTCACCCCAGCGGCTTGCGCGGGCAGGCAGAGCTCGGCGTCTTCCTCTGGTGGCAGATCGACGATGATCAAACCGTCGATGCCCGCCTCGGTGGCTTGGGTCAGGAACAGATCGACGCCGCGCGAATAGATCGGGTTGTAATAGCCCATCAGCACGATAGGGGTGGTGGTATCGCCGCTGCGGAAATCGCGCACCATCTGCAAGGTCTTGTCCAGCGTCATGCCCGCTTCCAGCGCGCGCTGGCCTGCCAACTGGATCGTCGGGCCATCCGCCATCGGATCGGTGAACGGCAGACCCAGCTCGATCACATCGACGCCCGCCCCCGGCAAGCCTTTCATCACCGCCAGCGAACGCTCCACATCCGGGTCGCCCGCCATGATATAGGCGACGAAGGCCTTTTTCTGCTGCGATTTCAGCCGCGCGAAAGTGTCGTCGATTCTGCTCATATCCCGGCCCATCCCTGCAAATCTGTCTAGCGGTTTGCACGGGAAGCCCCGGAAAATCAATGCCCTTCACATCCGGTCAAAGCCCGTTTTACAATTTCACATTGGTCCAAATATCCCCGCCGGAGGCTTCCACGCCCCAAGCCCACGCAGGTTTCCCAAGCGAAAGCCTTGACCGCACCGCCCGTCCTGCCTATGCCGCAGACGGTCTGGACTTCATGCGGTCTGGGCAATCGGCCAGCAAAAGGGGTGCGCGCGATGGGTTTCAAAATGGGTATCGTTGGTCTGCCGAATGTCGGCAAATCCACCCTGTTCAACGCGCTGACCCGCACCGCGGCAGCGCAGGCCGCGAATTTCCCGTTCTGCACGATTGAGCCGAACGTCGGCGAAGTCGCCGTCCCCGATGCGCGGCTGGATAAGCTTGCAGCGATTGCGGGCTCCAAGCAGATCATCCCGACCCGGATGACCTTTGTTGATATCGCGGGCCTTGTGCGGGGTGCCTCGAAGGGCGAAGGCTTGGGCAACCAATTTCTTGCCAATATCCGGGAATGTGATGCGGTGGCGCATGTGCTGCGCTGCTTTGAAGATGGCGACATCACCCATGTCGAGGGCAAGATTGATCCGGTGGCCGATGCCGAAACCATCGAGACCGAGCTGATGATCGCCGATATGGAGAGCATCGAGCGTCGCCTGACCGGCCTTGCGAAAAAACTGCGCGGCGGCGATCAGGACACGCTCGACCAAGACCGCCTGCTGCGTGCCGCTTTGAAATTGCTAGAGGCGGGGCATCCTGCGCGCAACCTGCCGATCGCCGAAGAAGATCAACGGCAGTGGCGTCTGCTGCAACTGCTGACCTCAAAACCCGTGCTCTACGTTTGCAACGTCGAGGAATCCTGCGCCGCCGATGGCAACGCCCAATCGGCGCGGGTGGCTGAAATGGCGGCGAAGCAAGGTGCGGGGTCAGTGGTGATCTCGGCCAAGATCGAAGAAGAAATCAGCCAGTTGGCAGATGACGAAGCTGCGATGTTTCTGGAGGAAATGGGCCTGCACGAGGCGGGCCTCGATCGCCTGATCCGCGCTGGCTATAAACTGCTCGGTCTGTCGACCTATTTCACCGTCGGCCCGAAAGAAGCCCGCGCCTGGACGATCCACAAGGGAATGCTCGCCCCGCAAGCCGCCGGGGTGATCCACGGTGATTTCGAGAAGGGTTTCATTCGGGCTGAGACCGTCGCCTATGACGACTATATCGCAGGCAAAGGTGAGGCGGGGGCAAAGGAAGCCGGTAAATTCCGGGTTGAGGGCAAGACCTATGAGGTCAAAGACGGCGACGTGTTGCACTTCTTGTTTAATGGTTGAGACCCGATCCCGGCGCTAGCCGGGGGCAAATCGCTCCAGTGGCGCGATTTGAGGGTCCAACGGGCGCGAAAACTTTCGCGCCCCGGTGGGTTATTGGCCATGCGGGTAGGAACAGACTATGTGACCCAGACACAAGATTGGTGACATTTTCGAGGTTTCAGTCGGCGATGGAACGGTTGGTTATTTCCAAAACCTCGCGATCGATCATCGCCAGTTGAGCAGCGCAGTGATCCGGGCGTTTGTCGGAACTTATAACACAGATAATGCACCTGCCATTGATGCATTGATGGCCTCGCACATACATTTTCATGCACATGTTTTTTTGAAAGCAGGGTATACTCTGGAGATATGGTGTAAGATCGGCACCGCGCCACCGCCCCCCATCCTGGATGTCGTCTTTCGCAACAGCGCTGATTATGGAAACCCGGAAATTCAGATCTAGAATGACTGGTATATCTGGCGTGCAAATGAACCTTTCCAAGATGTTGGGCCTCTGCCCACCCAGTATCAGAGCGCAGAGATTGGCATGGTTATGGCACCGCAAGATGTTGCCGAGAGGATGCGGTCAGGAAGCTATGGAATAGTTTATCCAAACTTTTGATGCATCTGGACTTCGGAGCGACAGCCGTTTCAGCTGACGAAACGCTACAAAAATTCTCATACACGGACCTTGCGCATATCTGTGAGAGTCGACTTCCGTTCGCTCCCCTTAAAGCAACCAGAACCAAATCCCTAACAACTCCTTAACCGCCCCCATATAACTCATTGATAAATCACACGCCTACCCTCTGTCCACGCGTGGACACCCCTCCACCCTCGCCACCCGAGCCCGCTACCCTGCCCCCACCAAATCTACACCCCTCCCCCGCTTTCCCTCTTGCCCCCGCCCCC
>JBKJTI010000114.1:0-56459 GCA_046590425.1 Cypionkella sp.
GCAATGGAACGCGCTGGCATCCGTCAACTGAATGACGGCCAGGCAGTGACCTTCGACATCGAAGCAGGCCGTGACGGCCGCGAGTCGGCGATCAACCTCGCTCTGGCATAAGCCAACCGCGCAGCCAGCCTGCGCATTGAAATTTGAAACGGGGGTAGCGCAAGCTGCCCCCGTTTTGCTATGCCCCATCCGCGCAACACCAGACGCCCTCCCCATAACAAAAGGCCCCGCGAAACCGCAGGGCCTTTCCTTCAAATTTGACTAAAATATGCTTTCACATTGGCCCAAATATCCCACGGGAGGTCCGGAGGGTGTGAAACCCTTCGGGGCCAGCCAAGCAATCCTTAGGCTGCCAGAGCGTCCACTTCCGCTTCGCCCTTGGCAATCGCCGCTTCCGGGCCGTAGGCCATCGCATCCGCCGCTGCAAACTGCACATCGGTGATGCCGAAGAAGCCCAGCATGTGACGCACATAGCCCGAAGCGAAGTCAATGTCGGACCCGATCTTGGTGCCATCCGAGGTATAGGCCACGATGGCGCGCTTCCCGGTCAGCAGACCAATGGGACCAGTTTCGGTGTAATTAAAGGTCTCGCCTTTGCGAGCCAACTGGTCAATCCACGACTTCAACTGTGACGGCACGCCAAAGTTATACACTGGCAAAGCGATGATCAGCAGGTCAGCGGCTTTGACTTCGGCCAGCAGCGCATCGGCATATGCCGCAGTCACTTTCTGGTCGTCATTGCGAGCTTCCGCCGGGGTGAAAACCGCCCCCAGCCAAGCGCCGTCAATCGCGGGCACGCCAGCCGACAGATCACGGGTCACAACAGTCGCGCCCGGATTGGCAGCCAGCACGCGCTCCATGATGCGGTCGGTCAGGCGGCGCGACACAGCGCCAGCAGGTTTGATCGAGGCTTCAACGCGAAGGATATTGGTCATTTTCAGTGTCCAGTTCAGAATGAGGAGGAATTCTATGCACCTTAGATGCGCCTTTTCCCCTCTCTGCGCAATTAGAGGAATCGCACCACAGTTGCGCATCTGCGCACACAAAATCACGGAACGGACACATCAGAGAATCCTCTACTCTCGCCCTATTCCTTAATACTTCCTGAATGCCTCCATGTAAGCCTTTGATTTCACTCAGTGCGTAAATGGTCCCGAGTTGGGACCAAAGAAAAAGGCCGCGCACCCGGCGCGGCCCTTCTGCAACTCAAAGCAAAGATCACTCCAAAACCGGATAATCCGTATAGCCCTTTTCCCCCGGCGTGTAGAACGTCGCAAATTTCGGCGCGTTCAACTCGGCACCAGCCTTGTAGCGCGCCACCAGATCCGGGTTGGCAAGGAAAGCCCGGCCAAACCCAACCAGATCCGCCGCAGCAGAATCGATCGCCATTTGCCCCGAAGCCGCGTCCAAACTGCCGCCGACAATAAACGTCCGCGGCCAAGCCGCCCGCAACTTGGCGCGGAACTCGGCCGGGATCGCCGGATTGCCCATCGCGGCATGATCGACCAGATGCACATAGATCAGCCCAAGCTTGTCCAGAGCCGCCACCAGTGCCAGATAGGTCTCATCCACCTCAGGATAAGCCGCCATCCCCGACGCCGTGCCATAGGGCGAGATGCGGATGCCAACCTTGTCGCCACCAATCGCCGCAACAACCTCCTGCGCGACCTCGGTTACGAACCGCAACCGCTTCGCCACCGAGCCACCCCAGGCATCGGTGCGTTTGTTGGTATCAGGCGAGATGAACTGCTCCAGCAAATAGCCGTTGGCCCCGTGCAACTCGACGCCATCAAAACCCGCGGCAATCGCATTTTTCGCCGCCGTCACGAACTCGGCTTTGGCCTGCTGAATATCGGCTTCGGTCATTTCCTGCGGTACCGGATAATCCTGCATCCCCTCGGCGTCGGTATACATCTGCCCGGCCAACGCCAGCGCAGAAGGGGCCACGATCTTTGCGCCCGCTGGCATATTGCCCGGATGGCTGACCCGCCCGGTGTGCATGATCTGCGCGAAAATCACCGCGCCCTTGGCATGTGCCGCCGCCGTGACGGGCTTCCAAGCCGCCACCTGCGCGTCGTTCCACAGCCCCGGCGTGCGGGCATAACCGCGCCCATTCGGGCTGGGTGCCGTGCCTTCGGTCACGATCAGGCCAGCCGCGCCACGCTGGCCATAATACTCGGCCATGATCGGCGTCGGCACCGCATCGGCGTCAGCACGCGAACGGGTCATCGGGTTCATCACCACCCGGTTTTGCAGTTTGTGGGAGCCCATCTGGGTCGGGTCAAACATAGAAGCCGTCATTGCGCTTTGTCCTTTGACAGAAATCTGAACCCGTCAGTTTAGCCAATTTCGGTGCAGAAACCACGCCTGTTTGCGCCCTAACCCCTGTGCAGAAATGCAGGTCTGCGCCCTCTTGAATCGGCGCCACCAAGGCAGGTCAATCGGTGGATTGTCTTAAGAATTCGTAAATGATGCCAAGGTAAGTCATTGATAAATATACGGCACAGCCAGTGTCCACGCGTGGACATTATCCGCGCGCACTGAAAAAGTCGCTGATCGTCTTCGCCATCGCCTCGGATACCCCCGGCACCGCCATCAAGTCAGGCACCCCGGCCCGCGCCACCGCCTTGGCCGATCCGAAATGCGCCAGCAAGGCCCGTTTCCGAACCGCCCCCACGCCCGGAATATCATCCAGCGGCGTCATCGACACCTGCTTGGCCCGCTTCGCCCGATGCGCCCCATTCGCCCAACGGTGCGCCTCATCCCGCAGCCTTTGGATGAAATACAGCACCGGATCATTGCGCTGCAACGCCTTCACCGGCATCCCCGTGCGGTAGAATTCTTCCTTGCCCGCATCCCGATCAATCCCCTTGGCCACCCCCACCATCGCAATATCATCGACGCCAAGCTCTGCCAGAATCCCCGCCACAGCCGAAACCTGCCCCGCCCCCCCATCAATCAACAGCAGGTCCGGCCAAGACCCCGAACTGCGGTCAGGATCTTCCTTCAACAGCCGCTCAAACCGCCGAGTCATCACCTCGCGCATCATGCCGAAATCGTCCGAGTTCTTCCCCGCCGCCGATTTGATGTTGAACTTACGATACTGTGATTTCAGGAACCCCTCCGCCCCCGCCACGATCATGCCGCCGACAGCATCCGAGCCCTGAATATGGGCGTTATCATAAACCTCAATCCGCGTCGGCGGGGCATCCAGATCAAATGCCTCCGCGAGCCCCGCCAGCAGTTTATTCTGGGTCGAGCTTTCCGACATCTTCCGCGCGAGGCTCTCGCGCGCGTTTCTGACCGCGTTTTCGACCAGCTCCGCCTTTTCCCCGCGCTGCGGCACGGCCAGTTCCACCTTGCGACCTGCCCGCTCGGCCAGAAGATTGCTGACCAAGTCCTCATTCTCTACGGCGTGCGACAGCAAGATCAGCCGCGGTGGTTCTTTGTCGTCATAGAACTGCGCGACGAAGGCTTCCAGAATCTCGGCCTCCTCCGCCCCCGCCCCGGTGCGCGGGTAGAAATCACGGTTGCCCCAAGATTGATTGGCGCGGATGAAGAACACCTGCACGCAGGCCTGGCCGCCTTCGAGATGCAGGGCGATCACATCGGCCTCAGCCACCCCCGCCGGGTTGATGCCTTGGCTTTGCTGCACTTGGGTCAGCGCCTTGATCCTGTCGCGCAAAGCCGCCGCGCGTTCAAACTCCATCGCACCCGAGGCGATGTTCATCTCTGCGGCCAGATTGCTCTGCACAGTGGTGGTCTTGCCCTGCAAAAACCGCTCTGCATCGGCTACAAGAACGGCATAGCCCGCCGGATCAATCCGCCCGGTGCATGGGGCAGAGCAGCGCTTGATCTGATATTGCAGACACGGCCGGGTGCGGCTGTCGAACATCGAATCCGAGCAGTTGCGCAGCAGGAACACCTTTTGCAACTGGTTCAGCGTGCGATTCACCGCCCCTGCGGAAGCGAAGGGTCCGAAATAGCTGCCCTTCTCACTGCGCTTACCCCGGTGTTTCTTCAACTGCGGGAAGGGATGCTCGGTGCTGATCAGGATGTTTGGGAAGGATTTATCGTCGCGCAGCAGCACGTTGTAGCGCGGCTTCAGCTGTTTGATCAGGTTCTGCTCAAGCAGCAACGCCTCAGTTTCCGTCCGCGTGGTCAGGAACATCATGCTGACCGTCTCTGAGATCATCCGTGCAATCCGCCCGGAATGACCCGAAGGGCGGGCATAGTTCGACACCCGCGCCCGAAGATTGCGGGCTTTTCCCACGTAAAGCACCTCAGACGCCGCGTTCAACATGCGGTAAACGCCGGGGCTGCCGTCGAGCGTTTTCAGGTAATCCTGAATAAGATCATGCCCGGTCAGGCTTAGTTCGTTCATGCAGAAACACACCCTTGGGATTCGTCGATTCTCTGTTGTAGCTGCAATGATAACCCCGCTGCGACAAGAGGAAAGCTATCCCCGCTTTCTGTGGATAACATTGCGGAGAAGATTTCAGAACCGCCAAATTTCCCTTGTTTTTGGCCCCCTTTGCCGTATTGCCTATTTTTTAGGCGAAATAATAAGATGTTGATAATAAAAGAAAGATTTCTTAACATCTGGCAAATCCCTGATATGTCAGGACTTTTTGTAACGCATCTGTGAAGCAAATGCGAAAAGTGGACAACTTTCACGAGAGGCCGAATTTCGCCTAATCGAAATCCAACACATCGGGTGTTTTCCAACCCAGATGCTGGCCGCCATCGACGGAGATCATTTGCCCTGTCACGGCGGGGGAATCGAGAAAAAACCCTAGCGCTGCGGTGATATCGGCAGGATTTGACCCACGTTTCAAAATCGTCGCCCCGCGCTGGGTGGTGAAACTTTCATCACTTTGGCGGCTGCCTTGCAGCGTCGGCCCGGGGCCTATGCCATTGACGCGCACACGTGGGGCAAGGCCCTGCGCCGTCGTGCGGGTAAGCGCCCAGAGGCCCATTTTGGCCAAAGTGTAGGAGAGAAACTCAGGCGTCAGTTTATGCACGCGCTGGTCGATCATGTTCAGCACCATGCCGCCTGCAACGGGTTCGCCATGCTCGTCGAGTTTAGGTGCAGGCACTTGGGCGGCAAAGGCCTGCGTCAGCACAAAGGGCGCGCGCAAGTTGCTTTCCATATGGCGATCCCAGCTTTTGCGGGTAACGGTGGCTACGGTGTCATATTCAAAGATCGAGGCGTTGTTGATGAGAACTGTCAGCGGCCCGCCCAAGCCCTGCACCGCCATCGGCACCAGTTTATCGACTTGGGTTTCAATCAGCAGATCGGCGCGCAGGGCAACGGCTTTGCGGCCCAGAGCGGTGATCTCTTTCACCACGGATTCGGCCTCTTTGCGGGAACTGGCATAATGCACCGCCACATCATAGCCACGCTTGGCCAGATACAGCGCCATCTCGCGGCCCAGCCGCTTGCCCGCCCCCGTTACCAATACTCTCATCGTCCACCCTTTTTGCAGTCGCATCCTTTGGAGCCAATCACATAGCGCCCGCAGCGTTTGCAGGTAGCCGGATTGGCCAATCCAAGGCGTTTTTTCACCGAATGGCCGATGCGGCCGGGAAACAACGCGTTGCCGACCATGCCGATAGCCAGCATCACCAGCAGAAAAACAAGGACCGCTTTGACCATGTTACAACCCGTAGCGCGCCCAAAGCGCGCGATCCTCGACCGAGGCCAGCGCATCTTCGGCCATATTCAGGCCAAACCGGCTGAGCAACCCGCGCTTTTGCCCCAGCGGCACCAGCTTTACCTTGTCGCCATAAAGGGATTTCAGCTTGGGGACCAGATGCGCCACGCCATCGGTCAGCCCCAGATCCACCGAGCCCTGCCCAACCCAAATATCGGCGTTGAACAGATCGGCATTGGCAAGGCGGCTGCCGCGCCGGGTTTTGACATGCGCGATAAACGCCTCATGGATCGGAGCTTGCAGGGCTTTGAGGCGTTCGATGTCTTCCGGCTTTTGCGGCAGAAACGGGTCGGCGAAGCTTTTCTGCTTGCCCATGGCGACCACCCGTCGCTCCACCCCCTGTTTTGCCATCAGTTCAGGGAAGCCGAAGCTGGCGAAAATCACACCGATGGAGCCAACGATAGAACTCGGGTCGACCCAGATCTGATCGGCGGCACAGGCCAGCCAATAACCGCCAGATGCTGCGACATCCTCGACAAAGGCGTGAACAGGCACGGATTTCTCGTCCGCCAAACGCCGCACCCGCGCCGCGATCAGGCTGGATTGCACCGGCGAACCACCCGGAGAATTCACCACCAGCGCCACCGCTGCGGGCTTCATCCGAAACGCCTTTTCGATGATCGCCGCCAGCCCCGCATCGCTGAGCGCATTGCGGCCAGAGCCAATCGTGCCCGCCAGCCGGATCACTGGCACCACAGGGGATTTCTTCAGAAAGGGGATAAATTTCATCATGACGCAAAGCTAAGGCTTCGCACCCGCAAGCACAACTCTTGCAGCTTCATCCTGGCCCAAATACTCCCCTCGGAGGGCCCGCTTCACATCCCTTGCGCATCAAACCATTCCCCGCCACCCTGCGCCCCATGATCGACAAGCTGGAAATGTTCATCGCCCTCGCCAACGAGCGCCATTTTGGCCGCGCGGCAGAGGTGTGCCGGGTGACGCAGCCCAGCCTTTCCTCAGCCATCCGTCAACTTGAGGATCAGTTGGGCGTGCAACTGGTGTTTCGCGGCTCGCGCTTTCAGGGGCTGACCCCGGAAGGCCAGCGCGTGCTGGACTGGGCGCGGCGGATTGTCGGCGATATGCGGGCGCTGAAGGATGAGATGCGCTCGGTGCATTCGGGGCTTTCCGGCAATCTGCGCATCGGGGTGATCCCCACCGCCTTGCCGATGGTGGCTGATCTGACGGCGCCGTTCACCGCCCGCCATCCGAACATGCGCGTCACTCTGCTGTCGCGCACCTCGGTGGAAATTCTGGCGGGCATTGAAAGTCTGGAACTGGACGCCGGCTTGACCTATCTCGACAACGAACCTTTGGGGCGGGTGGCGCAGACGCCGCTTTATACCGAATTCTACCGCTATCTCTGTGCGCCCAACTCACCATTGGCGGATCGGGGGCAAGTGACATGGAGCGAGTTGGTTCACGAACCCCTGTGCCTGCTCACCGCCGATATGCAGAACCGCCGTATTGTCAACCAGCATCTGGCCGAGGTCGGCGTGCGGGTAGCGCCGACAGTGGAGTCGAACTCCAGCATCGCGTTGGTGGCGCATGTGAAATCGGGGCTGTGGGCGAGCGTCGTGCCGATGAAATTGGCCGAAATGTTTACCGGGCAGGGATTGCGGGCGATTCCCATTGTTGAGCCCGAAGCCGAGCATCTGGTCGGCCTGATCACCGCCAAGCGTGATCCGCAAACCCCTGTTCTGCAAGCGCTTATGGATGAAGCCGCCAAACTGGCCGTGCGCTTGCTTCGATAGACATAGCCTATCGAACAACGATATATCCATATTGATTTCCATATCAATCGGCGTATCACGGTAGAAAGCTACCAAAGGGCCGCCACATGCTTGATTCCGTCGACATCACCACCCGGGTTGAGGAAATTCTCAGCGCCCACAAAGGGATGGAGGGGTCACTGCTGCCGATCCTACACGCCATTCAGGCTGACTTTGGTTATGTGCCGCAGGTGGCTCTGCCGATCATCGCGCAAGACCTTAACCTGTCAAAGGCCGAAGTGCATGGCGTGATGACGTTTTACCACGATTTCCGCGAGCATCCGGCGGGCAAACATGTCGTGAAACTCTGCCGCGCGGAATCCTGCCAGTCGATGGGCGCGGACCGTGTCGCTGCCCATGCGCAAAAGGCGTTGGGGATTGACTGGCATGAAACCACAGCGGACGGCCGCGTGACGCTGGAACCGATTTTCTGTCTTGGCCTGTGTGCCTGTGGCCCCGCTGCGATTGTTGATGGCAAACTGGTGGGCCGTGTCGATGAAGCCCGGATTGATGCGATCATCGGGGGTCTGAAATGAAGATTTACCTGCCGCTGGACAGCGCCGCCGTCGCCCTTGGTGCCGATGAAATCGCCGAATCCATGCTTTTTCAAGCCCAGGCGCGTGGGATCAACCTGACGCTGGTGCGCAATGGCTCGCGCGGGATGGTCTGGCTGGAGCCGATGGCCGAAGTGGTCACCGATGCGGGGCGGATGGCTTTTGGGCCGCTGACGCTCGCTGATGTGCCAGCGCTGTTTGGCGATCTGCCGGCGCATCCGAAGGCGCTTGGCCTGACCGAAGATTTGCCGTGGATGAAGGCGCAAACCCGGCTGACCTTTGCCCGCGTTGGCGTGATCGACCCGTTGTCGCTGGACGACTACAAGGCGCATGGCGGGCTGGCTGGCCTGACGCTAGCGCTTGGCATGGATAAAGCTGCGATTGTCGCCGAAGTTACCAATTCGGGCCTACGTGGACGGGGTGGCGCTGGCTTCCCGACCGGGATCAAGTGGAAAACCGTGTCTGAGGCGGTGGCGGATCGCAAATACATCGTCTGCAACGCCGATGAGGGCGATAGCGCCACCTTCGCCGACCGGATGCTGATGGAGGGCGACCCCTTCACACTGATCGAAGGCATGATCATTGCGGGACTTGCCACCGGAGCCACCAAGGGGTTTGTGTATATCCGTTCGGAATACCCGATTGCCATCGACGTGATGCAGAAAGCGGTGAAAATCGCAACCTCTGCCGGGGTGCTGGGCGCGAACCTGTTGGGTTCGGATCACACCTTTAACATCGAAATTCGCGTCGGCGCCGGAGCCTATGTTTGTGGCGAAGAAACCAGCCTGCTGAACTCGCTTGAAGGCAAGCGTGGCGTGGTGCGCGCCAAGCCGCCGCTGCCCGCTTTGCAGGGTTTCTTGGCCAAGCCTACGGTGGTGAACAACGTGATTTCGCTGGCCTCTGTGCCAGTGATTTTCGAGAAAGGTGCCGAGTTCTACAAGAACTTCGGCCTTGGCCGTTCGCGCGGCACCATCCCGTTGCAGATCGCCGGAAACGTCAAGCACGGCGGGCTTTATGAGATCGCTTTCGGTCTGACCCTTGGTGAAATCGTTGACAAAATTGCCGGTGGATCGGCTTCGGGCCGTCCGGTGAAAGCGGTGCAAGTTGGCGGTCCGCTGGGGGCTTATTTCCCCCGCGCGCTGTTCGATACGCCCTTCGGCTATGAAGAATTCGCGGGCAAGGATGGCTTGATCGGCCACGCTGGCCTGACGGTGTTCGACGATAGCGCCGATATGCTGAAGCAGGCCCGTTTCGCGATGGAATTCTGTGCCATCGAATCCTGTGGCAAATGCACCCCCTGCCGGATTGGTGCCGTGCGTGGCGTGGAAACCGTGGACCGCATCGCCAAGGGTGACGCTTCGGCGATCCCGCTGTTGACCGATCTGTGCAACACTATGAAGGCCGGTTCACTTTGCGCCTTGGGTGGCTTCACACCCTACCCGGTGATGTCTGCTTTGACCCATTTCCCCGATGATTTCGCACCCATGAAGGAAGCCGCCGAATGAAAGACTTCATCATCCCGGATCGCGATTTCGGCACCCCTGCCGCCAAAAGCAAACAAATGGTCACATTGACCATCGACGGCTTCGACATCACCGTGCCGGAAGGCACTTCGATCATGCGCGCAGCCGCCGAGATCGGCATTTCGGTCCCGAAACTCTGCGCCACCGACAGCATCGACGCCTTTGGGTCGTGCCGGTTGTGTCTGGTGGAAATTGAAGGTCGCAACGGCACTCCGGCCTCTTGCACCACTCCGGTTGCCCCTGGCCTGAAAGTTCACACCCAGAACGCCAAACTGAAACAACTGCGCCGTGGCGTGATGGAATTGTACATCTCGGACCACCCGCTGGATTGTTTGACGTGCAGTGCCAATGGCGATTGCGAGTTGCAGGATATGGCGGGTGCGGTCGGTCTGCGCGACGTGCGATATGAGGCGATTGATACCCATTTCAGGGCCAAAGATACCTCTGGCATCGCCAACCCGCACTACATTCCGCGCGACGATTCCAACCCGTATTTCAGTTACGATCCGCAGAAATGTATCGTTTGCTCCCGGTGCGTTAGGGCCTGCGAAGAAGTTCAAGGCACTTTCGCTTTGACCATCGAGGGCCGGGGTTTTGATAGCCGAGTGTCGTTTGGTGCGAAATCTGACACAGCACTGTCATCCGATTGCGTGTCCTGCGGCGCTTGCGTGCAGGCCTGCCCGACCGCAACCTTGCAAGAAAAGTCGATAATCGAGATCGGCACGCCCGAACGCTCCGTCATCACCACCTGCGCTTATTGCGGCGTCGGGTGTTCTTTCAAAGCCGAAATGCGCGGCGATGAACTCGTTCGCATGGTGCCCTACAAGCACGGCAAGGCCAACCGTGGGCATAGCTGCGTCAAGGGCCGTTTCGCTTATGGTTACGCCAGCCACAAAGACCGTATCCTCAACCCGATGATCCGCGACAGCATCAATGACCCGTGGCAGGAAGTGTCCTGGGACGAGGCGATGGACTTCACCGCCAAGCGGATGAAGGGCATTATTGAAAAGCATGGCCGTCATTCGGTCGGCGTGATCACCTCCTCGCGATGCACCAACGAAGAAGCCTATCTGGTGCAGAAACTGACACGCGCCGTATTTATGAACAATAACACGGATACCTGCGCGCGCGTCTGCCATTCACCGACCGGTTATGGTCTGGGGCAAACCCTCGGCACCAGCGCGGGCACGCAAGACTTTGACTCGGTTGAAGAAACTGATGTAGTGATGATCATCGGCGCCAATCCGGTCGCTGCCCACCCGGTCTTCGCCAGCCGCTTGAAGAAGCGCCTGCGTCAAGGGGCTAAACTGATCGTGATTGATCCGCGCCGCACCGAGATGGTCGAAAGCCCGCATATCAAGGCCGCGCATCACCTTGCCCTGACCCCCGGCACCAATGTCGCCATCGTCACCGCTTTGGCGCATGTGATCGTGACCGAAGGGCTGTTCGACGCGCAGTTCATCCAGGACCGCTGCGATTGGGATGAATTCCAAGACTACGCCGAATTTGTCAGCCAGCCGCAAAATTCGCCGGAATCGGTGGCTTTGCTGACCGGCGTTCCCGCTGCCGAAGTGCGTGCGGCGGCGCGGTTGTTTGCCAAGGGCGGCAATGGCTCGATCTACTACGGCTTGGGCGTGACAGAGCACAGCCAAGGTTCAACCACCGTGATCGGCATTGCTAACTTGGCGATGATGACCGGGAACATCGGTCGTCCGGGCGTGGGTGTGAACCCGTTGCGCGGGCAGAACAACGTGCAAGGCTCATGTGACATGGGGTCTTTCCCGCATGAATTGCCGGGCTACCGCCATGTCAAAGGCGAAGGCGTGCGCGATATTTTTGAGAAGGCTTGGGGCGTCAAGATTGACGACGAACCCGGTCTGCGCATCCCGAATATGCTGGATGCTGCGGTGGAAGGAACCTTCAAGGGCCTCTATTGCCAAGGCGAAGACATCCTGCAGTCCGACCCCGACACCAAACACGTCGCAGCCGGTCTCGCTGCAATGGAATGCGTGATCGTGCATGACCTGTTCCTGAACGAGACGGCGAATTACGCCCATGTGTTCTTGCCCGGCTCCACCTTCTTGGAGAAGGACGGGACCTTTACTAACGCCGAGCGCCGCATCAACATGGTGCGCAAGGTGATGGCGCCGCGCAACGGCTATGGCGATTGGGAGATCACCCAGATGCTCGCCAATGCGATGTTGAAAGATACCGGCGGGACCAAGTGGACCTACACGCATCCCACGCAAATCATGGACGAAATCGCTATGACCACGCCGTCTTTCGCAGGCGTGAATTATGAAAAGCTGGAAACCATGGGCTCGATCCAATGGCCCTGCAACGATACGGCCCCCGAAGGCACGCCGCTGATGCATGTCGAGGCGTTCGTGCGCGGCAAGGGCAAGTTCATCAACACCGAATATGTCGCGACCGATGAGAAAACCGGCCCACGCTTTCCACTATTGCTGACCACGGGGCGTATTCTGTCGCAATACAATGTCGGCGCGCAAACCCGCCGCACGGGAAATGTCGCTTGGCATGCCGAGGATGTGCTGGAAATCCACCCGCATGACGCGGAAGTGCGCGGCGTGAAGGATGGCGATTTCGTGCGCCTGGCGTCTCGTTCCGGTGACACCACCCTGCGGGCGACGATCACCGACAAGGTCAATCCGGGCGTGGTCTACACCACCTTCCACCACCCCGACACCCAGGCCAACGTGATCACCACCGATTTCTCGGATTGGGCGACCAACTGCCCGGAATACAAGGTCACCGCTGTGCAAGTCTCGCCCAGCAATGGCCCGTCGGAATGGCAAGAGGAATACAACGCTCAAGCCGCGATGTCGCGCCGCATCGCAGCGGCAGAGTGATGCAAACCCACCGCCCCTTGCCGCGCCTGACCTTCGGGTCGGGCGCGGATTTCGGGCAGGCATCGGCCCGGGAACTGCCCGAGGAAGTGGCGGTTGCTTTGTCGTTCAACGGCTCGACCCAAGCTGTGATGATGACCTCGCCCGCCGATCTGGAAGATTTCGCCTATGGTTTCGCACTAACGGAAGGCATTGCGAAACCTGAGGAAATTCAAAGTGTTGAGGTTGTTGAAACTCCGCTTGGCCTTGATGTTCAGATCTGGCTTGAACCGCAAGCCGAAGCCCGCCTGACAAATCGCCGCCGCACTATGGCAGGTCCGGTTGGCTGCGGGCTCTGCGGCATCGACAGTCTGGAGGAAGCCACGCGGTTGATGCAGCCCGTGCCCCCCAGCACTTTCCGGATGGCCCCGTCCGAAATCATGGCAGCCGTCGCCTCCCTGCCCGCCGCACAGCCGCTGCACGATCTCACACGCGCCGTCCACGCCGCTGGCTACTACAGCCGTAAACTGCTGGCCGCGCGCGAGGATGTCGGCCGCCACAACGCGCTGGATAAACTCTGCGGCCATCTGATTCGCACCCCATATCCCACCGGAGCCGTGGTCTTAACCAGCCGGGTTTCGATTGACATGGTGCAGAAGGTTGCAGCTCTTGGCGCGCCTATTTTGATCGCCGTCTCGGCCCCAACCGCCCATGCCGTCCGCCTCGCCGATCAGGCTGGCATCACTCTGATCGCCCTCGCCCGCCCGGACCGGTTTGAGGCCTATACCCACACAGACCGCATTTCGCAGGAGACCGCCCATGTCGCTTAACGACACCCATGCAGGCCCGCACGCCAAGCTGATCTATATGGCGAACCAGATCGCCAAGTTCATGGAATCGAAACCGCATGATGAAGGCTTGACCCTATTGGCCTCACATATCAATGACTTCTGGGAACCCCGGATGCGCCGTCATCTATTTGAAGTACTGGATACAGGTGGTGCAGGTCTGCGGCCGTTGGTGTTGGAAGCGTCAGCTGCGATCAAACGCCCGGTTGTCGCGGCCTGACCCTAGCGCAAGTGAAAAAATCGCTGCGGGATCAAGGCGTCACAGCATAAAACGAGTGCTTGAGCCGCTGGGCAGTTTATCTTAGGCTTGATGAAAGCCGATCCGAGACTCATCGGATCGGCCATATTGATCGGATTATATTATATCGGAGACGTTTCATGCGAAATGTCGTTGTGCGATCGGGTTCGTCTGGGCAATCCGTCCGGGAATTGCAGATGGCCTTGAACAATCGCCTGAATCCGTCGCCCAATCTAATTGTCAACGGCCTATTTACTCCACAAACCGAACGCGCCGTACTGGCGTTTCAACGCTCTAACTGGCTGGAAATGGATGGCATTGCTGGCCCCTGCACGCTGGATGCGCTGTATGGCACCGAGTCCGCACCGATCATCCTGCACAACGTGCCCTATCTCAGCCAGCCGACGCCGACCACCTGTTGGGCTGCCGCGACGGCGATGCTGACACGGCTGTCGATCCAGGCGATCTGCATGACCACGCCGCAACGTCTGTTAACCGCCGATGGTTCGCTGATCAACGAAAGTGAGCGTGGCCAAAGGCTTGACGTACATCAGACCTTCGCTCAGTTGCATCGGCTGCGCTATCAGCCACCGCAAATCTGGCCCGTTGCGGCCCTAATTGGGTTGTTGCGAAGCGGTCCGGTCATGCTTGAACTGCTGCAGAATCGAGGTTCATTTCAACGCGGCACCGGCTCGTCAGGGCATTATGTGGTGATCGTGGGCGCGCGCGGTTCGCACAGCGCCGACGGCAGTACCACAACGCTGCGGATTTATGATCCCGATGACAGCAGCGGTGAGGGGATTTATTCGGTGGTCTATAGCTCCATGCTGCGCCGCGTACCTCTGGCGACATTTGGTATGTTTACACAGTAGGCAAGTGGCAAAATGCTGCAATGAAGTGGGGGCTTTCTGCGTAGCTGCCTTCGATTTGAAATTCTTTTTCAATTAACGAAACAGTTTCGCAAAATTCCGCAGTAAAACTATGATCTTGCCAGATAACTCTTAAAGTCCGAAAATCAAAAATCTGCCGCGTTAGCGGGTATTGTGCCTTATACGCCGCCTCTTTAGCGACAAAAATCCGCAGCGCTTGCAAGCCTTGCTGTGACTGTGGTAGGTCGTTGATCTGGCGCTGTTCCTCGGGCCGCAGGATAGTCGACCAGAGATCTGCGTGCAGTGGGTGCAAGGGTTCTATATCCAAACCCAGCCCCCGATAGTCGCGGGCCAATCCCATCACCGCCAGACAAGCCCCCGCGCAATGGCTGATGCTGCCTGCCACGCCTTCTGGCCAGAGCGGAGCGCGATCCGACCCCATTGGAATCGCCTCAGGGGCAAAGCCCAACCCACGCAGCGCTTGCCGTGCGGCGCTACGACCGGCAGCGAATTCTGCCAATCGCGCGGACACGGCGCCCGGTAAATCCTCGCCCGGCCAGAGAGTGAGCGGCGCGGCGGGCTCACCCAGTATCACGCCGCTTGGCAAAATCACGCGCAACCGTGCCGCAATGTCAGGCATTCACCTGCCCACGCATCGCCCGCCGCCGCGCCATCGCATCGGCGCGCGCGTCGGCACGGTCAGACACCACCGCAGGGGCGGCTTTCGGGCGATCATCCAGATGGGCCGCTAAGGCCGACAGGACCGGGAAACGGAAAATATCGGTAATCGAAAGTTTCGCCGCACCAAGGCTATCCCTGATCTCGCGATGCACCTGCACCGCCAACAAAGAATGTCCACCCAGCGCAAAGAAATTATCTTTGGAACCGACTTTCGCAACCCCCAACACCCGTGCCCAGATCACCGCAATCTGCGCTTCAATATCCGAGGTGGGGGCAACAAAGCTTTGCGTTTCCAACTGCTTGGCGTTTGGGGTAGGCAGCGCCTTGCGATCCACCTTACGGTTCGGTGTCAGCGGAAAGGCGTCAAGACTGACGAAATGCGCGGGCAGCATATGCTCGGGCAAAAGCCCCGCCAATTCTGCCCGCAATGCCGCCTCTGACGCAGCACCAACAATATAGGCCACCAGCCGCAAATCGCCCGGCGTATCTTCGCGCGCCATCACCACCGCTTGCCGCACCCCCGGCCGAGCCTCCAGCACAGATTCAATCTCGCCAAGCTCAATCCGGTAGCCGCGCAGTTTGACCTGATGATCGGTGCGCCCCAGAAAATCGACCTTGCCATCCGCCCGCCAACGCACCAAATCGCCAGTACGATACATCCGTGCGCCCCAAGCACAGGCGCGATCAGGAGATACAAAACTATCATTCACAAATCGCTCTGCGGTCAGATCGGGACGCTGCCAGTAGCCGCGCGTCACACCATCGCCACCGATCCACAACTCTCCGGCAACGCCGGGGGCGACGGGATTCAGCGCCTCATCCAGTACATAAATCTGCTGATTCGCCAACGGTTTGCCGATATTGCACACGCCATCAGCCTCGCCGACCTCCTCCACCGAAGACCAGATCGTCGTCTCCGTCGGCCCATACATGTTCAGCACCCGCGCCGCAGTCGCGTGCCGCAGATCGGCAACCAGCGCCCCCGGCAAAGCCTCCCCCCCCAGCATCACCGTCTTCACCCCGGCCAAGGCCATACGTGACTCATCGTTCATAGTGATCATCCGCGCCATCGACGGCGTGCACTGTAGATGCGTCACCCCATGCCGCAGGATTTGCGCCGCGATTGAGAAGTTCCCCGCAACCACACCACCGCTCGCATTGGCACGCTTGACGACTTCAGCGAGTGGATAAAGCCCCTCCATCACCTTTTCCGGCGCGATGCCGTAGTCAATCAGACAGGCCACCTCGCCCACGCCAATCCGCTTCAACTGCTCGACACGCGCCAGTGCATCCTCGACCGTGCCAAACAGACCAGAGTCTTCAAAGTAACGCTGGAAGGCGAAGTCGAGGATAGCCTCGGTTTCCTCGGCGCTCAGCGATTGCAGGTCAATCTGCATCGGGTTTGAGATGCCCTGCGGTTTTTTGAACGCCGGGAAAGCCCAGGCATATTGCTTGATAAGGGCCGCAGCCGAACGCAGATAATCCTTCATCGGGCCGCGTGACACTTCCCGCGCATGATCACGGTCGCGCGCGATATAGCTGTGCAGCATCAGCGTCACAATATGGTTGGCCGGATTATGCCCCGCATCGCGAAGCGCTTTATGATAAAGCTTTATCTTGTCGGCAACTTCATCAATCGACTGGCCCAGAAGGTGCGTCAGTACATTCGCCCCAATCGCTCCGGCCTCGCGCCAAGTGTCTGGGTTACCCGCCGTCGTCACCCACAATGGCAGCTCCTTTGAGACGGGGCGTGGTTGGCTGATCAACTCAAACGTGCCGCCATCGGCGGTCGGGAAGCCGACCTTTTCGCCACGCCACAAGCGACGCACCTGATCGGCGGCGGCAAACATCGCCGCCTTGTTGTTCGGCGGCGTATTCTCAGGTCGCAGCACAAAGTCATCCGGGTGCCAGCCCGACGCCACCGCCACCCCAGCGCGGCCGTTGGTCAGATTGTCGATTACCGCCCATTCCTCGGCAATCCGCGCCGGATGGTGCAGCGGCATCACGCAAGACCCGGCCCGCACACCAATGTTCTTCGTGACCGCTGCCACCGCGGCCCCGGTCACCGAGGGGTTTGGATAGGGACCGCCAAAGGCATGAAAATGCCGCTCGGGTGTCCAGACCGCGCAGAAGCCGTGAGTGTCGGCAAACTTCGCGCCTTCCAGCAGAAGCTCATACTTCTTCGGCCCCGCACCGTCGTCATTGCCCCAGTAATACAGCGAGAAATCCATACTCTGCGCCGAAGCAATCGTGCCGCCTGACACCAAGGCCCGGTTTTCATCGCTGGTCAGCACCACTTTGAAACCCCGCGCGAGGGTCCAGAACAGTTCCAGCACCGAGATATCGAAGGAAAGCGAGGTCACCGCCAGCCAAACCCCGGCTTCTGGGCCAATGCGCTGATCCATCCCGATGAAAAAGTTTGCCACATTGCGATGCTCCACCATGACGCCCTTTGGACGCCCGGTGGATCCCGATGTATAGATCATATAGGCCAGATCAGCCGAGGTGACACCAGATATGGGATTGGCATCGCTGGCCTGACTGGGGCGCCCGTCAGTATCCAGACACAGAACCTGCGCCTGATGTCTCGGAAACCCCGCCGCAATATCGCTTTGCGTCACGATCACCGGGCAAGCTGAATCCTCAATATACAAAGCGATGCGATCCGCCGGGTAGGCCGGGTCCATCGGCACATAGGCTCCACCCGCCTTCTGAATCGCCAAAGCGCCGACCAGCAAATCAAGGCTGCGATGCGCGCACAGGCCCACCAGCGTGCCCGGCACCACACCCATGCCGATCAGCACATGCGCAACCCGATTGGCGCGGGCATTCAGCGCGGCATAGGTCAGGCTTTGATCGTTGCAGACCAAAGCGACAGCGTCGGGGCTGCGCAGCACTTGGCGCTCAAAGGCTTTATGCACGCAAAGGCTTGAATCATATTGTGTTTTCGTCTGATTCCAGCCGTACAACACCTGATCGCGCTCGGCGTCCGTCAGGCTTGAAATGCTGGAAAGTGGTGCATCAGGCGCAGCCTTTGCCAGGGCCGCGACCAGATGGGTGATCCGCGCGGCATAGGCCTGCGCCTCTGCCAAGGCCAAGCGCGTGGCGTCGAAATACAGGGCGTTTGGGGTCAGCGTAACCGTAGCCCCCACGGCCGGACCAACTTCTGCCACCCCCACCTGCGGGCATTGCAAGCCAGTAAGCGTGGTATCGCGGGTCATCAGATCCAGCGCGAACCCGGGTTTAAGCGCCAAATCTAACCCATCCCGCGCCTGCGTCACGCTGCCCACAGCCGCAACCCGTAACGGCCGCCAGCCCGAGGCATAGCCCGCCACCCCCTGCGCTTCCTGCGCCAGATCAACCACATCCGCGCCAGAGGCAAGCGCAGCTGCCAGCGCAAGATCGGCCAACGCGCCCGAGAGCGGCAGCGTTTGCCAGTCAGCGGCGGCAGTGCTTGCGTGGCCAAGTGCGGCGGGTTGCATTGATTTCAGGGCCTTGCGCAAAGCGGGCTCAGCCACAGCCAAACTGTACCCCAAGGTGGACAGCCCCTCTGCTCCAGCCAGAAGCATCGCGTCCGTAACCGTCGCGGGCGAAACCGCCAGCCCCTTCTTTTGACACGTCAGCCGCATCAGCCGCACCGCGCCTGAACCGCTGGCCACCACCAACCCCGCCTCATCGACGTGCAAAACCTGTCCCGGTGCGCCCGCACCTTCGGAGATTTCTGCGGCACCCACGTTCAGCACCCGATCCGCACAGGCGATTTTAGCGGTGGTCAGCGGGTTCCAGTAACGACCATGATCCAAGGCCCGGACCAACCGCACAACGGCCTCGGCAGGTTGCGTGAAATCTATCCGCCCCATCGCAGTCGGTCGATCACTGCGCAGATACAGCCGTCGGTGGCTCAGATCCTGCGGCTTGCGTTGTAGCACGTCGCTTTCCAACTGCACCAAAATGCCGGGAAAACTCTCAATCGCCGCTTCAAAACAGCGGGTATTCAGGGTCAGCGCGGTGTCGTGTGCCTCAATGTCAAAGCAGCGGCTTTCCAGAACATCGCCCTCGTCAACGCCACCTTCGATCACATGCCAGGAAATCCCGTGCTGGCGCTCGCCGTTCAAAATCGCCCACACCGGGGCGTTCAACCCGGCATAGTGCGGCAAGGGTCCGTCGTGAAAGTTCACGGCCCCGCGCGCCAATGCCAGAACCTCTGGCCCGATCACCGACAGGTTGGCCACGGAAAACACCCAGTCGACGCGCGCGCCTAGACGCTCTGCCAGATCGCTCCCGTATGCCTCCACCCTTAGGCCCTTACCTTCCGCCCAAGCCCGCACGTCCACGTTGCGTGTCACCACTGCGGTCAGCCTATGGCCGCGCGCCAACAGCATCTCGCCGCACTGGCGGGTCAGGGTTTCATTGCCGATCAGATAGGCGGAAAACTGGGTCATGTTGGCGTCCTTACCCCTCGGTCGTGCGGGGCGATTTGGCTAAAGCGGCAGGTTTGCCGAATAAGGAACTGACTGCCGCGCGCAAGGCGTGCAGCGTCATTTCTGTCAGATACAACGGAGGATCGCCGCGGTCTTTGCGCTGGATCAGCAGCCGCGCACGCCACAGGACACCGCCCGCAAGCAAGGCCAAGGTGGCCGCTGTCGTATAGGCAACACCATGGTTCTTGACGAAATAATGCAAACGGCTGTCCAGCCAGAACCCCGGTATTCGCTGCCAATCCCGCATGCCCGTGGACGCTGATCCGATATGCATCACCCGGCTTTCCACCACATAATCGGTCGGCCAACCCGCCAATGCAGCCCTGCGGCACAGATCCGTTTCCTCAAAATACAGAAAGAACTTCTCATCAAACAGACCGATCTCATCCAGTACCGAACTGCGCATCATCAGGCTTGCACCCGCCAGCCAGTCCACCCGACAGGTGGCTTGCGGGATCCTTTGCGCCACAATCCAACGGTTCAGTATCCGACTGACCGGGCCGAACCTGATCTGCGACTCAAATTCAGAGGCAATGGAGGGAAACCGAAAGGCCGTGCGATGCGCGGCACCGTCGTCACCATAGATGAAACTGCCGGCGAACCCGGTTGCGGGATGGGCGTGCAAATGCGTCAGCAGCGCCCGGATCGCATCGCGGTCGGGGAAGGCGTCGGAGTTCAGGATGTAGACAAACTCTGGCACGCTGCCATCCGGCATCCCCGCCCGAATCCCAAAGTTATTGCCTGCGCCAAAGCCGCCATTGTGCCCCGATTGCAGTACCCTTACCCGCTGCGGGCCATTGTCCCAGCCGCATTTTTGCACCTCTGCGGTCATCGCCTCAAACGACCCATCGCCTGAATCGTTGTCCACAATTACCAGCGCGCCTGCGATCCCATCCAAAGCCAGCAGCGCCGATTCCGCCGCCCGCAGCGTCATCTCAGCCGAGCGCCAGTTCAGCAAAACCGTCAACAACCCTGCCATGCTCACTCCGCCGCAGTGGCGAGGGGGACGATGTTCGATGCGCCCTTCTCGGCTTCCGCAATCAGCGCCCGCAACTTGGCCGCCAGCACCCGCACGTTTGGCTCCAGCACCATGCTGTCATGATTGCCCGGCACTTCGATCACCTGCAAAGCTGGTGCAACGCGAGTTAGGTCATTGTCGTGGAACACATATTCCTTCGCTTCAGATACCCAGTTACCGCTCGTGACCTGCCAATGCTTATCTAGCGGCGGGCGGAACAGCACCGTCGCGCCCTTCCGGCTTTCCATGGAATAAAGCGGCAAGGCGGCGCGGAAAGCCACCTCAATCGCCGCATTATGAAACTGTGCATCGTTTTTCTCAGTGACCTGCGGTTGGCGCTTTTGCATCTCCCAAGCCCAGCGTTTGCGAACCCATTCGGCCAGATATCCGGGGCCTTTGGCGCGCAATTCTGCAAACTTTATCAAAGCCTTATCGGCGCGCGTCAGACCGGGCCGCATCGGCAGCGGCGTGTCCAGCAACACCAGCAAAGACACCACCTCTCCCGACGCTTCCAACTGCCGCGCCATCTCCCACGCCGTCAGGCCGCCCCCGGAAAAGCCTCCCAGCATATAGGGACCCATCGGCTGCACTTGACGCAATTCCGCGATGTAATCCGCAGCGGCCTCGGGCAGAGTGGTATGAGGCGCGGCATCTCCATATAGGCCACGCGCCTGCAGGCCATAGAACGGTCGGTCTCCGCCCAAAAGCTGAGCCAAATGACGCAGATTCAACACGTTACCGAACATGCCTGCGACGAGGAAGAATGGCTGTTTTGCGCCACCCTCGCCCTGATGCATCGGCACCAAATAGGTAAACCGCCGCACCGGAGCCGCCAATTTAGCGGGGGCATCGTCGTCCACATCGCCAATCTGCGCCAAGATCAGCGCCGCACAGCGCGCAATCGTCGGCGCCTCAAACAGCACCGAGATCGGGAAATCGACCCGATAGGCCTTCTTCACCATCGCAAACAGCCGCACAGCGATCAGACTATGGCCACCGAGGTCGAAGAAACTATCCTCCACCCCCACCTGTGCGACGCCCAGCAACTCCTGCCAGAACCCGACCAGCGTGCGTTCAACATCGTTGCGCGGCTCGACATAGGCCGTGTCCAAGTCGGGCCGCTCGAATGCCTTGCCCTCGGCCTTCGCAGCCTCGGCCTCGGCAGTCTGTCGGATCAACACGGGCAGATCGAGGCTGGAGACGATAATTTGGCTGCCGCCCAAAGCCACAGCGCGACCAAAAGCTTCCGCGCCTTCGCTGGGTTTGATGCCCAGACTGAACGCGTGCAGCAAGCGCTCCTCGGCAGGTGAGACCGGCTTTGGCGCCAAATCATCATAGGCCAATTCGCGCGGATCGGGGGCGGCAAATGAGAGCCCTCCCTCAAGCCGATGAATGTTAAAGCCTTCAATTTCAACGCAGACTTCGCCGTCTGGCGTCGCAATCGTCACGTCGAAACTCGCGGTCGGCGCGCCCGCGCGGTTGTCTGCCGCATTGCGCACCCAAGACACAATCTCTGCTGGAAGCGCGCGCAGCACACGGATACGGCTGTATGACACCGGGACCCAAAGGTGATCCGGCTGATAGCCTTCGATCAAACCCATCGCCCAGCCGGTCGCCAAATCCATCAGCGCCGGATGCAGCAGCCATGACCCCGTTTCACCCGCAAACTCCGCAGGCAATGCCAGCCGCGCCAGCCCCTCGCCGCCGCCAATAGAACGCGAATGCAGCACCCGCCAACGCGGCCCAAAGGCCAAATGCTCCTCTTGTGGGCTGCGCAAGCCAACGCCGATCTCCGCCGCAGGCAACCGCCCGGCAATTGCCAAAACGTCGATCCGCGCGGGTACAGCAACCAGCGGAATCGCACGCGCCTGCGCATGCAACTGCCAGCCAAGCCGCCCCTTCACCGTCACGCCCGAGCGCAACTCAAAATCATAGCCTTCATCGCTGCGGGACAGCGTGGCGCGCACTTGCCGCAGTTCACCATTGGCCACATCCAAAGGCCGGAAGAAATACAGATCGCGCAACTCAAACCCGCCCAACTCACCCTGCGCACGCAGGGCTTCGGCGGCAATTTCAATCGTGCCAGTGCCAGGGATCAGCGCTTGCCCTGATTTGGTGCGGTGGCCATCCAGCACCCAGCGATCCAAGCCATAAGAGGCTGTAAACAGACGATTTCCCTGATTGTCGAAGCTTGCTTCATCCAGCATCGGCGCGGAAATCGGCAGGCGCGGCGCAGCTGGCGCGCCTGTGCTGTCGGCCAAAGCCTCTGCCGCCATGCCGACGCCGGTCCAGATGCCCCAGTTCAACGCCACTACCTTGGTTTTACCGCCGCTGCGCGATTTCGAATAAGCGTTCAGGAATTCATTCGCCGCCACATAGTCAATCTGTCCCGCAGGCCCTGTCACCGTAGACGTCGAGGCAAACAGCACCAGCAGATCGACCAATCCATCCGGGAACAGCCGATCCAAGACCAGCGTGCCGTGCAGTTTCGGCGCGAACACTTCCTCGACCTGTGCGGGTGTCTTAATCATCAATGGCCCGTCGTCCACCACCCCGGCCGCATGGATCACCGCGCACACTGGACCAAAGCGTTTCACCCCCACATCGACTGCCGCCCGCATATCCTCCATATTGCAGACATCCGCTGGGGCCACCAAGACCTCGCCCCCAAGGGCCTCCAACCGCTGCAACGCCAAAATGCGCCGCGCAATCGGGCTGGCCGGGTCGTGCGCCGCCATATATTTTGCCCAAGTGCCGCGATCCGGCAAATTTCGCCGCGCGATCAGAGTAATTTTCGCGCCAAAGCGCTGGATCATATCCTCGGCGATGGTCAAACCGATGCCGCCAAAGCCGCCCGTGATCAGCACATGCGCGCCCCGCGGCAATATGAAGGTTTGTTCAGGAATGCGGGCGGCCTTCAACCCCAACTCATAGCGTTTTTCACCCCGCAAGGCCGCCATGGCGTTGGCAGGCTCGGCCAAAAGCTCCTCTAACACCTGCTCGGCCAAAGGCTCCAACACGGCTTTGCCACGGCGCGGCGCTACTGGTAAAACCACGTCCAAAGTTGAAACCGTCACCCCCGGCAACTCGCGCGGGATTACCCGCGCAGGGCCCAAGATCGTGGCCTTTTCGGGGTCGCCAAGCACCTCGGATTTCACCTGCACCGCCCCCGTTGAGGCCACTGTGATATGGATCGGGCGCGGCAGGTTTTCCTCGGCAATCGCTTGGGCGAGGAACAGCAGGCTGTAGAAACCCTGTTCCAGATTGCGGTGAAAAAAGCTGGAGCCGGGGCGGAAATCCTGTCCACGCGTCACCAGCCAGAAATGCGCGATCCGGCTTGGCGTGTGCCCATTAGAAACCAGATCGCGGATCAAAAGATCATAGCCTTCACGGCCCCGCTCGGGGGCCAGCAGATAGCCGCCCTCACCATCACGGCCAAAGGCATCGCCCGCGCGCACGGTGGTCACCTGATGTCCCGCCCCACGCAACCGCGCCGCACACGCCGCACCAAGCCCTTCTATATCCAGAAAAATCAACCAACTCTCAGGCCTTGCATCCACAAAATCTGCTGCAAGGTCGAACCCCGTCGCCGCGGGCCGCCAATGCGGCTTCCAGCCCCACTGGCCAATGTCGTCAATCCGCGCTGGCAGGGCCACGGCTTCCACTTCTGTGCCCTTGCCCGGTTCAATGAAGTACGGTTTGCGCTGAAAGGCGTAAGTCGGCAGCACCACCCGGTTGCGTTTTGCACCGCCCCAAATCGGCTCCCAATCCACCGGAACGCCGCAAGCCCAGAGCCGGGCGATCGAGGCGACATGCCACGCATCATCAGCCATCTTCTGCTCCGGATGGCGCAATGCCGCAATCACCTGTCCCTGCGGCACACCATTGGCCTGCGCCAGCGACGATAGCGCGCGCCCCGGCCCCATCTCAAGATAAACCCGCCCCGGTTCAGCCATCAGATCAGCCATGCAGGCTTGGAAATTTACCGTATTGCGCAGGTGCTGCACCCAATAGTCCGGGCTGGTCGCCTGCGCATCGGTCAGAGCAATTCCTGAACGATTACTCACAATCGGAATTTGAGGTGCGCTTAAGTGAATTTTTGTGAGGTAATTGCCAAAGCTGGCCAAAATCGGCTCTAGCATCCGGCTATGCGCAGCGATGTTGATCTGGATACGCTGGGTGTCCACATCGGCTTTCGCCAATTCTGCTGCCAAAGCCAACAGCGCCGCATCCGGCCCCGAGACCACACAAAGCCCCGGCGCATTGACCGAGGCCAGGTCAAGATCGCCCGTGATATAGGGGCGCAAATCCGCCTCAGCCAGCGGCACCGACAGCATGCCTCCCGGTGAAATCGTGTCAAACAACGTGCCGCGCAGATGCACGAGGCCGATGCAGTCTTCGAACCCGATCACTCCGGCCAGACAAGCCGCCGTATTCTCGCCCATCGAATGACCAACCAGCGCAGTCGGCGTCACGCCCCAAGATATATACAACTGCGCCAGCGCGTACTCGGTGATCATAATCAGCGGCAGTTGCACCGAGGGGCGCTTCAGCCGCTCATTCGCAGCAGCTTCCGCCCCCAGTTCCGGCAACCACAGGGCCCGAATGTCATAATCCAGCTTCGGTTGCAGAACGGCGAGGCCCTTGTCCATCCAATCAGCAAACACCGGCTCGGTCGCATAAATATCCCGCGCCATGCCAGCGTATTGCGCACCACCGCCGGGGAACATGAACACCACCTCAGGGTTCTCGCCCAAATAGTCATGGTTAAACACCCGGCGCGGATCGCCGCCGTCCAGCAACTCTGCCGCTTCATCATGCGACCACGCCACCAACACCCGACGCTTTTCAAACGCGCGGCGGCCTTCCTTCAGCGTATAGGCGACATCGGCCAGATCCTGCTCCGGGTTATCGCGCAGATGCACTGCCAGACGCGCAGCCCCCGCATCCAGCGCGCCCTTAGATTTGGCAGAGATAACAATCGGTTGGAAGGGCCAAAGGCTTTGCTCTTTCACAGCCCTCACAGGGGCTTCCTGCAACACCACATGCGCATTGGTGCCCCCCACGCCAAGGCTATTCACCCCCGCGCGACGCGGTCCTTCACTGACCCAATCCGTCAGCCGATCATTCACCTTGAACGGACTGGTTTCAAAATCAATCGAGGGGTTCGGCGCCTCATAACCCAAACTAGGCGGCAGTTGCCGGTGATGCAGCGACAGCGCCACCTTGATCAGCGAAGCGACCCCCGCCGCCGTGTCCAGATGCCCGATGTTGGTCTTGACCGAGCCGATCCGGCACGAGCCCACGGCATCCGTGGTCTGGCGGAACGCGGCCGTCAGCGCCGCCACCTCGATCGGATCGCCCAGATATGTTCCGGTGCCGTGACATTCCACATAAGACACATCTGCCGCCAAAACCCCGGCAATCGCCTGCGCCTCGGCAATGCATTTCGCCTGACCATCGACGGAAGGTGCCAGATACCCCGCCTTCGCCGCGCCATCATTGTTAACCGCACTGCCCTTTAAAATCGCCCAGATATGATCGCCGTCGCGCACAGCATCCTTCGCCCGCCGCAGCACCACAGCCCCCGCGCCCGAGCCGAACACCGTGCCTTCAGCGCGATGATCAAAGGCATGGCAATGGCCATCCGGCGACAAAATCTCGCCTTCGGTGAACAGATAGCCGCGCGCATGCGGTAGCTCAATCGTCACGCCCCCCGCCAAGGCCATATCGCATTCGCCGTTCAGCAGGGCTTGCGTAGCGAAATGCACCGCCACCAATGATGTTGAACAGGCCGTTTGCAGGTTGATCGACGGGCCCTTCAGATCGAAGATATGGCTGACACGGGTGGCCAGAAAATCCTTGTCGTTGCCGGTGTGGCGCAGCAGGAACATGCCGGTCTGGTCGACCAGATCACGGTTGGAACAAAGGTTGAAGTAGAAATAGCTGCCCATGCCGCAGCCGGCGTAAACCCCTATGGCACCAGGGAAATTCTCGGGCGGATGGCCAGCGTTTTCCAATGCCTCCCACGCCACTTCCAGAAACTGGCGGTGCTGCGGGTCCATGATCGCAGCCTCTTTCGGCGAGAAACCGAAGAAATCCGCATCGAACTGCTCAAACCCCTCCAACACCGCCGCTGCGGGCACATAATTTGCTTTGCGTATCCGTGCCGCAGATTCTCCAGCCGCCCGCAATTCCGCCTCACTCAGCACCCGAATGGATTCCACCCCGCGCGCAAGATTGGCCCAATAGGCGGCAATATCGGCAGCCCCAGGCAGATGTGCCGCCATGCCAACCACAGCGATATCGCTATCACTGATCCCCGAGTGGTCGAAATCTTCGCTCATGCGCCTTCTCTCTCTCGCTGCCCGCAGGCCTAAGCCCCAAGACAGACCTCAACAATTCACCGCACAATCCACAGCTCTTATAGCCTAGCACATCCTTGAGATGGAGCGTGCAGGACCGTCAAACAATTCCGCACTACTGAAACAATACGGCCCGGTTATGGCAAAGTTTCGGGCAAACCAGCTACCAATGCCCAACCCCTGTGCCACGCCACATCGCCCATTGCGCCCGAAGATAGACCACCAGATCAAAGCCAAAGCCGAAAAGCGTCACCAAAAGCCGCTTGGGCCGCAGCAGATCGCGCGGGTTGGCCGCCGCACGCGCCAGACGTTTGGTCAGGAAATGTCCCGGCACATAGCCGAACGGCCAGCGCGGCAAAGCCTTGCGTAACGCACCGCCAAGCCAGCTCGTATCACCCGCCGCTCGCGCCAATTCTGCGTGCCGTTCTGCCACAGGCACCGCCGTCAGCGCGCCAAAACCTGCGAAATTTACCGCCGAGCCGATCACAATCCGTGCCTGATGCCGGATCAGCGCGCCAACAGACCGCTCCGAGACATAGATGTGGAATACCCCCTCCGCCCCGCCAATCCGGCTGAAATCCTCCGGCCCGGTCAGCGCATCCGTCAACACCATCGCGCGCAGGAAGCCATCTTCAACTGGTAGACCAATCGGAAGATAAAATCGCCGCGCCGCCGCCGCAGGCATCGCATAAAGCTGGCCGCAGATCGCCGTCCTCCAATCGTCCAAGCCGCCGCCCGCCGCCGCGATGATCTTATCCATCCCCGACAACCCCTCGGGCCGTACCACAATGTCTTTCACCGGTTGGCTATTGATCACCCAATGCGACCCCATCGCCTGCACCAAGTGCCGCAGCGCGCCCCCATCGCAAAATTCAATATCCGCATCGACAAACACCAGCACATCAGCATCCGCCCGCGATAGATCGTGGACAAAGCGGTTCCATGTCCGCGACTTACCCCCCTCTGGCAGATCGACCACGTCAACACCCACAGCCTGCGCACGCGCCGCCGTGTCGTCCGAGCAACCATTGGCCAGCACCAGAACCCGTACCGAACAGGCCTGATCCTGTAGAATATCCTGCGACAGCAGACGGGCAACCATCGCGGCAATCCCAGCCGCCTCGTTATGGGCAAAGACGCCGATATCCACCTGCATCAAATCCCCACCTGCATCAGATCACCGTCCGCTTCTGCTTGCCGTCTTTCAGCCCACCCCGCAGCACCGCGCGGCTTTCCAGCAGGCGCAAGCGCCGCATCCGCTCGGCCTCGCCCAGCAGCCCGCCCGCCATCAGCCAAGTGAACGGAATATGCGTGGCATTGGGCAGAAGATCGACAATATTCGCCGCTAGGATCAGCGCCAACCCGGCCGTATACCGACTGAATGGCGGCGCGAACCGCGACAGCGCCTCGCGTCCCAAAATCAGCAGCGGCAACCCGGTCAGCCCGAACTCGGCAATGAAGCCAAGCCAACCATAGGTCCCCATCACGATGATCCAGGCGCCATCAGCAATCGTGGTCATTTGCCCAGTGATCGGATCATGCAGGAACGCCCGACCATAACCGCCCCAGCCGAACAAGGCCTTTTCCTGCGCCCGCGCCAGCAACTCTTCCTCATTGTCGATACGGAACTGCAACGACCCCGCCCGATCGGCACTAAAGCCATTCGCAAAATCGACGATCTGCTGCAACGGCACCAGATGCAGCCCGCGCAAGATCGGATAGCTGATCACCATCACCGCCACCGCCGCTGCCGCCAACACCTGCACCCGCCAGCTTGCCAGCAACAACAGCGGCGTCAGGCACAAAGCATAGACAGTTACACCCGCGCTTTTGCAAACATAGAGCATGAAGGCCAAATACAGTGCTGTCACCAAAACCTTGGGCCGCGTCTCGGCAGTGGTATCGCGCAGACGTACCAGCGCCGCCAACAGACACATCAGCGCGAAAAACGCCACCCATAGCCCGTGCGGCAAAAACACCACAGGGCGATAGCCGCCCTGCCGGATGGTCTGGAAAAAGTCGTGCTGAAAAAACCCATAAACCCAGACGTTCATCTGTGGCGAGAACCGCGCCTCGATCAGCATCGGCACCGAATAGAACAGCCCTGCCAGCACCAAAGCCTCAATCACTGCGCGCATGCCTTCCGGCGTGCCAAGATAGCGCCGCGCCAGAAAGAACGGCAGCAGGGCTATGAACTGGTTTGCCACCGCTGCAGCAGAGTCGTAAACCTTCATGCCCTGCACATCTGCGCCCGGAAAAATCAGCGGGTCGGTGTTGGTCAGAACGGTCGCGAACGGGGAAAGAATATACATCAGAATCAGCGCTTTACCCATTCGACCGTCGGGCAGAAAGCTGACCTTATCGCGCACAACATACAACGCACAATACCAAGCGATCAGGTTGGGGATTGTGGTTTTGTCCAGATCGGGGATGATTGGAAAGTTGATCACCGTCAGCGGCGGCATGATCAAATAGCCGCCCAGCACCGTCCAGATCAGCGCCCGCGCCGGGTCCAACCGCTTCCACAGCTGCCAGCACACCATCGGCCAGGCAAACAGCATGAGATACGCAAGAATATTCGGCGAAGCCACGGCGCGGATCAGCTTTCTATAAGCAATGCCAGCGTTTTAGCATAAACCGCCGACAGTGGCTAATGTCGCAGGACGGAATGTCAGGTCAGCCGCAGGAAAATCGGGATGCGGCGCAGGATCACGACCGCTGCCCAACTCATCCCGAAGGTGGCAAGGGTGGCAATCATCCGGTCAACATCTGACCCGGCGAGTTTATAGGCCACCAGCATAAAAAACGGATGCAGCAGATAGATGCCAAACGCCGCCTGGCCTAACTTTGGCAGCGCCTTATGCTGCATTTGCACCCGCCAGAACGCCTCAAACAACAGCACAGCGGCAAAAATCGTCCAGGCCCAAGGGGCAGCATCCGTCACCAGATAGGCCCCAACCGCCATCGCAGCCCCCGCGAAGATCGGCCAAATAGATCGCCCCATAGGATGCGCCAACCCTACTAACAAACCCAATGCGTAAACCGGCAGCGAGTATAGCCACTGCGTCAGCGGCGCAGGCGGCATAAAGACGTGCATTGCCCAAAACATCGGCACAGAGACCAAAACAAGAATACTCAGCGCTGCCGCCAAACGGTCAGGCGTATTCACCAGCCGCCCAACAGGCTTCACCAACAGCATCGCCAGAATGATGAACGGCAAGAACCACAAATGGATCGCCGATCCGACGAACAGAGTCCACGGATCCTGCAAAAGCTTCCATTTGTCGGGCGAATCGGAAACCTTCAGATCCACCAACCGGAAAAACGCCGACCAGAACAGCCATGGAAGCAGCAACCGCTCGGCGCGGCTACGGAAATTATAGGTCCCGCCCGCGCGTTGATAGGATTGCATCGCCAGAAATCCGGTCAGCACCAGAAACAGCCCTAGCGACAGATGGCCGACCCAATCATCCTCCAACGCATAAGCATGCGCCGCAACGATGCCGAAACAGGCAAGGAACCGGGCCAGATCAACCGATTGACGATGATTGCTGACTTTACTCATGCCCCTTGGGTAATCCATAACAACAAAACGATGCAACGGGTTCTATGCTGCAAGCGCGAAACAGATTGTTCGCATTTACCGAGTCTGCCGCCACATATCGGACACGTTGCGATGCGAGGCCCGCGAGAAAGCAAGAGGGTTCCGGTGCAGTTTCAGTTTGAGACAACCACGATCACGGTAAATATCGCCAACCGTGACGCGTTGCTAGCCGCAGCCGGTCAGCGCTTTGCGGCGCAAGACGGTTTTGCCCTTGCCACGATTAACCTCGATCATTTGGTGAAGCTGCGTGACTCACCTGCGTTTCGCGCGATCTACGCAGCACAAGATTTCGTCGTGGCAGATGGCAACCCAATAGTTTGGCTCTCCCGTCTCGCCCGCCACCCGGTTGAGCTGGTGCCGGGGTCCGATATGGTGATCCCGATGGTGCAACTGGCTGTGCGGTTGGGCCGCCGCGTCGCGCTGATTGGCACCACAGAAACCGCCCTTACCGCCGCCGCAGCCGCGCTTGAATCTCAAATCCCCGGCCTGAAAATCGCCCTCACCGTCGCCCCGCCGATGGGCTTTGATCCGCAAGGACCCGGGGCACAAGCCATCCTCGCCCGCCTTGCCGCTGCCGAGATCGGCTTTTGCGTTCTCGCTTTGCCCACAGGCAAACAAGAGGAACTCGCGGCCCTTGGCCGCAACCTTACCCCCCAAACCGGTTTCGCCAACTTTGGCGCAGGTCTCGATTTCCTTGCAGGCAGCCAGATCCGCGCGCCGCGCTGGATGCGCGCCGTGGCGATGGAGTGGCTGTGGCGCGCGCTGTTTGATCCCCGCCGGATGCTGCCGCGCTACGTCGCCTGTTTCGCGGTCCTGCCGGGGCAGATCGTCGCTGCCCTAAAGCTGCGCTGACTACTTATACTCGATCAGCCCTCGCTTGCGCCCGCGCACCCGGTTGACCCAATAGCTGATCACCCCCCCTGCCTCGGCAAACTTGCCAACCAAAGTAAAGAACCCCCACGCGAAGCCCCCACGCCGCGCCAACCGCAGCAGTTGCACCGGATAGATTAGCACCAAAGCCCAACCAAGCGGATGCAGCAACCCGGCCAGAACTACCCCCAATGCCAGCGCAATTCCCCAAAACACTGCGCGCCGCACCTCGACAACCCAATGCCGCTCCGGTGCCGCCCCATAGCGCGCCGCCCCCTCGGCAAACGCATAGCCTGCCCGCACCATCCGCCGCCACCACTGGCCAAACCGCAGCAGGTTTGCATCATGCAGCGTCATCTCGGCCTTTATCCGCCAGATCTCACCCCCCGCCCGCCGTAACCTCAGACACAACTCCGGCTCCTCGCCCGCGATGAGGCTGGCGTCATAGCCCCCAACCGCCTCAACCGCCGCAAACCGCATCAGCGCATCACCGCCGCAAGCAAGCGCCGATCCCACCGGCGTGTCCCATTCCAAATCCGCCAACCGGTTGTAGATTGACGCCTTAGGAAACCGCTCACGCCGCCGCCCACAGACCACAACCGCCGCAGGATGCTCTGCAAACCCCGCCAAAGCCGATGCAAGCCATTCCGGCTGCACCTCGCAATCGCCATCGACAAACTGCACAAACTCAGGGCTTTCCAGCATCGCCAGCCCCGCATTGCGCGCCCGTGCCGCTGTGAAACCGTGCCGCATATCCAATGCCACCACTTCGGCCCCCAGCGCGCGCGCAGCCGCGACCGAGCCATCAGACGACCCGGAATCGACATAAACCAGCCGCCGCACCCTGCCCCGCAGCGACCGCAAACAGGCGACCAACCGCGCGCCCTCGTTGCGCCCGATCACCACCGCATCAATCACTGCATCCTGCATCAAGCCCCCGTTAACCTTGCTGCCAATCTAAGGCCATGTTTGTGCCTTGGCTATGCCCTGCTGCACACGCAGCATGGCCCGTAAGTCTTTCAATTTGAGGGCAGTTCAGCTATGTATAACCCTTCTGGGCGGGGACCCGGACGAATCTTTCGCCAAGCTGTGCCATGCGGCGCAATCAGCGGCAGGCTTCGTTCTTCACGACCCCCAGCCTCGGTTGGGTGTTTGTTTAAATGGTTGCGTCGCGGTCTGGCGCAGTTTTGCAGGAGCCCGACCTTCGGATGAGCAGACACAATATCTTGACGTCGCGGCCCACTGGCCCCGCAGATCTGGAGCTTTCGGCCATGGCTGCCAACAACACCGGCTCTCGCAAAGATGGCAAAGCCAGCGGCATTTCTGTGTTCGGCACTGGCGCGACGACCGCACCGCATGATGTCTCGCCCGATCTGATCACCGGGCGTCAGATTTTTTCCGCCAATCTGCCGGCCCTGTTCAACCCGGCAAGAGTGTGGGAATCGCTCATCTCCATTCAGGCGGACACGCGAGCAAAATCTGGAAACGCTCTGTTTCTGGAAGCGTCCAACCATCCCGCCGCCACCGCTTTCGACATCTTGCGCACCCGGTTGTTGCGCGGTCTGGCCGAAAAAGGCTGGAAGCGCATTGCCGTCACCTCGCCCACCCACGGCTGCGGCAAATCGTTTGTCGCCACCAACCTTGCCTTTTCGCTTGCCCGCCGCCCTGCCAGCCGCACCGTGCTGATGGATTTTGATCTGCGCCACCCCGAGATCGCGCAAATCCTTGGCGTCAAAGACGACATCAACCTTGGCGAATTTCTCGCCGGCCATCAGCCGTTGGAAAGCCAATTCCGCCGTTTTGGCCGCACTCTGGCTTTGGGCCTGAACACCCACCCGATCAACCGGGCTTCCGAAACCCTGCATGACCCAGACACCGTCGCAGCCCTTGCCACGATGATCGAACAGCTAGACCCCGAGGTGGTGATCTACGATCTGCCCCCCGCTTTGGTGAATGATGATCTGCTCGCCCTTGGCCCCTCGCTGGATGCCGTGCTGCTGATCACCGATGGCTCAAAATCCTCGCCACAGGAAATCCTGGCCTGCGAGAAACTGTTTGAAGACCGCATTCCGCTGCTGGGTGTGGTGCTGAACCGCGCGCAAGATTTCAATGCGGGCCGCTACCGCTACGCCAAGAAGTAAGTCATGGGTCAGATTCAATCGATTGAAGAACTTGTCAGCCTGCTGCTTCGCCGTCGCTGGATGATCATTCTGATCACCTTAGCAGGCCTGCTCGCCGCCGTGGTTTTCGCCAAAACGCGTCCCGACATCTACGAGTCCGCCGCCGTGATTCAGATTGAGGGCGCGCAGGTGGCCGAATCCACTGCAGCCGGCGGACAGCAGCAGCCCGACGGCGGTGGTGCTGCGCAAATCCTGCAAACCATTGAACAACGCCTGACCACTCGTGACGCGCTGACCGCGGTGATCGAGCGTCATAAGCTGTTCACCGATCAACCGCAGTTAAGCGGTGATGAAAAACTCGTTGCCCTGCGTAGCGCAGTCACTTTCCAAGCCGTTGACAGCGCGGGAGGTCAAGGTTTTGGCCAAGGACGTAGCATTTCGGCGATCATCATCTGGGTCCGCTACGGGGATCCGAAAACCGCCGCCGAACTCGCCAATGATTTCGCCCAAGGCATACTTGACCAAAGTGCCGCTGGACAGCGTGACCGCGCCGACAAGAATGTCGCGTTCTTCAAGGAAGAAGAAGCTCGCATCTACGACCAGATTGCCAATCTAGAAGCCAATGTCGCCGAATATAAAAACACCAATGCCGATGCAATGCCGACACTCACGGATGCTCGTCGCGACGAGATCGTCAGCCTGTCCGACGACCTGCGCCAAGCCACGCAAGACCTTGTCGGCCTGCAGGGCGAGCAAGCCGCCATCTCGGCAAAATCGCAGCAACGTGAAACCGACAAGCGCCGTCTGGATGATATTGCAACGCAAATCGACGTGCTGAATGCTCAGATCGCCTCGATCAATGCCCGCAAGGCCGATGTCGAAACAGCCCTCGCCGCCACGCCCGAGGTTGAAAGAGTGTTGGCCGGATATGATCGTCAGCTTCAGCAGTTGCAGGGCCGATACGATAACGTCACGCAGCGCATGGCCGAAGCCGAAACCACCCAACGCCTCGCCGAGCGTCAGCAGTCCGAACGTTTTACCCTGCTCGACCGCGCCTTGTCGCCAGAATATGCCATGGGGAGCGGCAAAAAGAAAATCGCCATTGCGGGCGCGATTGCCAGCTTGCTGGGCGCCATCGGCCTGGCGTTCTTACTTGATCTCGCCAAACCCGTCGTGCGCACAGCCGCGCAGATGCAGCGCCAGCTTGATCTGGAACCGGTCGTCTGCATCCCCGAAATCCGCGCCCCGAAAGGCCGGGTCGGTCGCGCAGCCCTGCGCCTGATTGACGATCCCAAACGTCCGATCTTCGGCCTGCCGCGTTTCGCCGTACTCGCAGCAGCCACGACCCTAGCACTGGTACTTATGGCCGCCGTGATCGGCTGAACGCCAAAAACTATCTAAAACTGTCTCTGCGCGCAAATATCCACCGGGGAAGAAGCCCGCTTTGGCGGCGCAGGGATGTGAAAACCCCATCTTCTGTCAACCGCAAGGCACGAAAAAGCCCGCTCCACCCATTGAAGCGGGCCTTATGCCATCCGCAAATTTCAATACCCAGTGCCGTGCACCACAACACCCACCGTCGCGGCGAGCACTTTCATATCCGTCAGCAACGACAGATCAGCCTCATAGGCATCGTCAAACCCTGCCCGCGCCTCAAATGTCGTGCGATTGCGCCCCGAAGTTTGCCAATAGCCGGTGATGCCCGGTCTCAGCGCATAGTAGCCCTGCCCCGGATACAGGCTCTGCTGGCTGATCATCATCGGCCGTGGCCCCACCAGACTCATATCGCCAACCAGCACGTTCCACAGCTGCGGCAGCTCATCCAGCGACGATTTGCGCAGAAACTTCCCCATCCGGGTGATGCGCGGGTCCGCCTTCAGCTTTTGCGTGCTGTCCCACTCCATCCGCGCATCGGGGTTAGAGGCGAGAAATTCTTCCATCCGCTCATCCGCATCGCGCACCATCGAGCGCAGCTTCCACATCCGAAACCGCTTGCCGCCCTTGCCGATCCGCATCTGCGTGTAGAACGGGCTGCCGCCATCGCGCGCCACCATCGCCGCAGCAATCGCCACAATTGGCAACACCGCAGGGGCTGCCAGCACAATCGCCGTGATGTCAAAAGCACGTTTGAAGAACCGCCGGTATGGCCCGCGGCCGGTCGGGCAGGCCACCACCATCGGTGTCGCAGCAAAGTCACCAGCCCCCGCTGCGGGACCAGCCGAGGCAGATCGGAAACTGTAAAATTCTCTGTAATTGATCGTCATTGCGCGTCACCAAACGACATATTGACACCACCATCCTGCCCCACCATCTCATGGGTTCCAGGAAACAAACCAAACGCCCGGATGCCCGGATACGATCAGAAACTAGCAGTTCATTTGCCGCACTAAATAAGTACGCCCCCGCAGCTAATTTAGCCGCTTCAGTGGGGGCTTGGCGACAGAAATTGCGAGCGGGCGAACATAATTAAGCCATTTTAACCAAGATATTTCGCCATATTGCCGCCATGATCTTGCCATGTTTCAAACTAGCGCAACCCTGACGTGAAACAGAGAAACGCCTCTCCGCCGCAAGTGCACAGTGAATACGGCAGCGCAGCATCGCCCGCGAATCACCCGCCTCGCCGCGCTCTTGGGCAATGCATCGGCAACACCAAGTCATTGTTTCGATTTATTCGCCAATGCCGCGCGACGATCAAAGCGTCCTGCACCCTGCCGGCGCAAACTCAGCGCTGCAAAGGCGAAAATAGCCAACACTCCCCCCAAAGGATAGGTGAGCAACGCCTGCACCACGCCACTGCCATGCACAAGCGAGACCGCCAGAGCAGTAGCTCCACCCGAAATCGCGCTGAGCAGCATGCCAACAACCATCATCATGCTTTCATCAGAAATCATGACAGATCCAGCCTTACAGGATTCCGAAACAATGCGAGCGAAAAATGCAAAAAGTTCGCCGGAATGCTGGATGTTTCAACCCTGACATGAAATTTATCCGCTTACTCGGAAACAATCCCAAGTAAATATCGCCCATAATCGTTCTTTCTGAAAATATCGGCCCGCGCCATCAGGGCGGCTTTATCAATCCAGCCCGCGCGATAGGCGATCTCATCCGGGCAGCCCACCTGCAGACCCTGCCGCGCCTCAAGCGTGCGCACAAAATTTCCGGCGTCCAGCAAACTGCCATGCGTTCCGGTGTCCAGCCAAGCAAAGCCGCGGCCCATCTTTTCAACCGTCAGACTGCCCTCGGCGCGGTAAATCTCCAGCAGATCGGCAATCTCCAACTCGCCGCGTGGTGACGGTTTCACCCGCGCCGCCAGTTCCGGCGCGCGTCCGTCCAGATAATACAGACCCGTTACCGCATAGTTCGAGGGCGGCACCTCAGGTTTCTCAATGATCGCCTGCACATTGCCAACCGCATCAAACTGCACGACGCCATAGCGCTCAGGGTCCGCCACCCGGTAGCCAAACACCGTGCCACCCACCGCCTTCGCCGCAGCCGAGGCCAAAATCTCTGGCAGGCCATGCCCGAAGAAAATATTGTCGCCCAATACCAGAACGCTTGGCGCGCCCGCAAGGAAATCCTTGGCCAAAAGATAGGCTTGCGCCAAACCATCAGGGCTAGGTTGCACGATATAAGATAAAGAAAGCCCCCACTGGCTGCCATCCCCCAGCAGCCGGATGAACTGATCTTGATCGTCCGGCGTGGTAATAATGGCAATCTCGCGCACCCCCCCCAGCATCAGCACCGACAGCGGATAATAGATCATCGGCTTGTCATAGATCGGCAACAACTGCTTGGACACGCCCATGGTGATCGGCCACAACCGCGTGCCAGAGCCGCCCGCCAGAATGATCCCCTTGCGCGTCATACCATAAGCTCCTGCAAAATCTTATCCAAACCATTGCGCCAATCCGGGCGCACAAGCCCGAATGCCACCAAACCGCCGCAATCGAGCCGCGAATTCAACGGCCGTTTCGCAGGCGTCGGATAGGCACTCGACGGGATGTCCTGAACCACGCAAGTCAACCCCGCCCGCGCCATGATCTCGCGAGCGAAATCGGCCCAAGAGCAATCCGGTCCGCCCGCGAAATGCTGAACGCCAGCCGGCTTGCCCGAAAGCAACCCCGCTGCCATCACATACAACGCGTCAGCAATATCCGCCGCCGGTGTCGGTCCGCCAATCTGATCCGCCACAACGTTCAGGCTCGGGCGCTCCGCCCCCAACCGCAGCATGGTCTTCACGAAATTGTTGCCATGCGCCGAGACCACCCAAGATGTCCGCAGAATGACGAACTGACCACCCACAGCCTGCACCGCTTGCTCGCCCGCCAGCTTGGTGCGGCCATAAGCCCCCAAAGGTGCTGTCGGATGATCCAGCCCAAACGGCTGATCGCCCGCGCCATCAAACACATAATCGGTCGAGATGTGTAAAAACGGCAATCCGCGCGCCGCACAGGCCCGCGCCATAGCGCCGGGAGCCGCGCCATTCACCACCAGCGCTGCCGTTTCCTCGGCCTCGGCGCGGTCCACCGCTGTCCAAGCTGCAGCGTTGATCACCACATCTGCGTCACACGCCATTACCGCCGCCGCACAAGCCGCGGGGTCCGCCAAATCCGCTTGGCCGCGGCCCAAAAACTCCGCCGAAACGCCCAAAGGCATCCGCCGCGCCAATTCCCGCGCCACCTGCCCGGTCTGCCCAAAAACCAAAACTTTCACCGCCACCCCCACGATTTTCGCGCGAAAATCGTCCCGGAATTCGCGCGAATTCCGATCACGACTTCACCCCCAGCCGCACGCCCACGCCCGCGCGCGCAAGCAGCGGCTTCCACCATGCCTCATTAGCCAGGTACCATTGCACCGTCTTTTCAAGACCCTCTTCAACCGTCACGCTCGGCCGCCAGCCCAGCTCCTCGCGAATACGACTGGGATCAATCGCATATCGCGCATCATGGCCGGGGCGGTCGGTGACATACGTGATCTGGTCGGCATAAGACCCCGAAGCCTTCGGTCGCTTCGCGTCCAGAATCCCGCACAAAGTCCGCACCAGTTGCAGATTGCTACGCTCATTCTCACCGCCAATGTTGTAGCTGCGCCCCAGCTTGCCCTTTTCCACCACCAACAACAAAGCATCGGCGTGATCTTCGACATAAAGCCAATCACGTATGTTTGATCCATCGCCATAGATCGGCAAAGGCTTGCCCGCCAAAGCGTTCAAAATCACCACCGGGATCAACTTTTCGGGAAAATGGAACGGGCCGTAATTGTTCGAGCAATTTGTCAGCACCACCGGCAACCCGTAAGTTTCATGCCAAGCCCGCACCAGATGGTCACTTGCCGCCTTGCTGGCCGAATAGGGGCTGCGCGGATCATACGAGGTATCCTCGGTAAACTGGCCCTCGGCCCCCAAGGACCCAAACACCTCATCCGTGCTGATGTGGTGAAATCGGAACCCTGCGGGACGACCTGCACCCTGCCAATAGGCCCGAGCCGCCTCAAGCATGTTATAAGTGCCGTTGATATTGGTCAGGATGAAGTCGCCCGGCCCGTCAATCGAACGATCAACATGGCTTTCCGCCGCCAGATGCATCACCACATCCGGGCGATGCAGACTGAAAATCTCATCCAACCGCGCCCGGTCGCGAATATCCGCCTGCTCAAAGCTGTAAAGGTTCGAGCCCGAAACCTCCGCCACATTCTCCATACAGGCCGCATAGGTCAGCGCATCCAGATTGACCACCTCATGCCCACGCGACACCGCCAGCCGCACCACAGCCGAGCCGATGAACCCGGCCCCACCCGTCACCAGTATCTTCATGCCGGAACCCACTCAAACGGCGATACGACCTCGCAAAACAACGGTGCCGTCGCATCCTTGCCCGACAGGATCGGAGCCCCGGTAAGCCCCCAATCAATGCCAATCTCGGGATCATCCCACCGTACGCCGCCATCGCAATCGGGCGCGTACACATCGGTGCATTTATACTGCACCTCGGTATTCACGGCGCGCGTGACAAACCCGTGCAAAAACCCCTTCGGCACCAGCAACTGCCGCCCATTCGCCGCCGACAACTCCACCCCCACCCATTTTCCAAAGGTCGCAGAGCCGCGCCGGAAATCCACCGCCACATCGAAAATCACCCCAGACGTGCAGCGCACCAGCTTGTCCTGCGCCCGTGGCGGTGCCTGATAATGCAGTCCCCGCACCGTGCCGACCTGCGCCGACATCGAGTGGTTGTCCTGCACAAAGCCCAAGTTCAGCCCTGCCGCAGCCAATGACGGCGCACTCCAGGTCTCGGAAAACCAGCCGCGATCATCGCCAAACCGCTTCGGCGTCACGATCACCACACCCGCCAGTTCTGTTTCTTCAATCTGCATATCTCAAACCCATTTGCACAACTGCCGCCAAGCTTTAGCGCAGCTTTGCGGCTGGACCCAGACCGAATTATGACGTCAGAGCATCCCCAGCATATCGGCATTGACCCAAATCGCCAAAGCCACCAGCAAAGCCGCCAGCGTAAACAGCACAATATCATTGACCGGGTCCCAAGCCCGATGCTTGCGCGCCAGCAATATCACCGCCGGATGCAGCGCCAACAGGGCCACCGCCTGCGCCAACAACGCGCCCTCCAACCCGCCTTGGGTGATACCCACCACAAACGCCACCGTCTGCACCAGCGCTTTCAACGCCTGCAGCCAGAAGTAATTCCGCCCATCGCCAGCAGCCAGTGCCGACTGATCATAGGTGATGCCAATCGTCTCTGGCATCTGGATCAGCGACACCATCACCACGATGAACCCCGCTGCTGCATAGCGTGCATCATACAGTATACCAACCAACGGCACCCCGATCACCGCCAGAAACCCCAACAGCAGCAGCGTCCCGCCCGAAATCGCCCAGCGAAGCTTGCGCATCTTGGCGAAATTCGCCGCAGATTCCGCCGGGTGATGATCGCGGTACAGCGGAATCATAATCCGACTGTTGACGGATCGCGCCAACAGCAACGGAAACGAGGCGAGAAAATAGCCGATGTTATAGATACCCAACTCCTCAAGGCTCAGATAATGCCCGAAGATCGCCTTATCACCCTGCGCCAAAGCAAAACCGCAGGCCGTCGACATGAAAATCCATTTGCCGAAATGGATCAACTCATGCCCCGCAGACTTATCCCAGTGAAACCTATTGGCAGGTCCCGGCAGATACATCCATGTGAGCACCAGCTTGGCCAAAGACCCGACAATCGCGCCGATCACCAGACCCCAGACAGAATGGGTCATCAGCGACAAAACCACCATCGCTACAATGCCAATCGCCTGCGCGATCAGATCCAGCAGCGTGACCTTGCCCAACAGCAGATGCCGCGTCGCCGTGTCAATCCGCGTCGGGTTAAACCCCGAGATGAACAGCGAAATCCCCGCCACCGGCAGCAAGTATTTCAACTCGGGAGCATGATAAAAACTCGCCAGTGGCCAAGCCAAACCACAGGTCACCAGCCACAGCATCGTGCCGCGAAACGCATGAATGGTGAAAGCCGTGTTCAAAAAATCCGGGTCGTCGCCGCGCTTGTTCTGCGCAATCGAGGCCGAAACCCCGACATCCGAGAACATGACCATGCCGACCAGCACCACCGACACCAGCGCCATCACGCCAAACGCTTCCGGGGCCAGAATCCGTGTCAGGATCAGGTTGGAGCCCAGCCGCATCACCTGCGTTAACGCATAAGACCCGGCGGTAAACGCTGATCCGCGCAGCGCGCGCGCAAACAAACTTGCTCCCGCAGGCGCGGCTCCGTTCATCTCAGACATCAAGAAAACCCCTTAAGACTTCGCCGCGACCCTAGGCGGATGCGGGTAACGCGTCAATGAAGGCCAATTTGGCAACAATCTATGCGCGAAATCGTTGAATCTGCCTTACTCTTGCCCAAACCCCTGCCTATCGACCAAGGCTAGGACGTAATACGGTGCCGCCATGCAAATTGCCTACTTGATCAACACTTATCCAAAGCCCTCGCACACCTTTATTCGCCGCGAAATAGCGGCGCTGGAGGTGCTTGGCTGGCAGGTTCACCGCTTTGCCATGCGGTCAGATCGCGCGGCGTTGGTCGATCCGGTCGATTTCATCGAAGATGATAAGACCGAACATGTGCTGGAAATCGGCGGCAAAAACCTGCTGCGGTCCAGCCTTGGCTGGATGATCAAACACCCGAAACAGGCGCTTGCGGGCCTTGCGATGGCGATCCGCTGTGGTTCAAAGGGAAAATCCGGCGGCCCCGGCACCGGCGGCGTGCCGCGCCATCTGATTTACCTGCTGGAAGCCGCCCATGTTGCCCGTCGCGCCCATGAATTGGGCGTCGCCCACATCCACGCGCATTTCGGCACCAACTCCGCAACCGTTGCCATGCTGACCGAAGCTTTGGGCGGCCCAGGCTTCAGCTTTACCGTCCACGGCCCGGAAGAATTCGACGCCCCTCGCGCCTTCTCCTTCCCCGAGAAAATCGCCCGCGCCCGCTTCACCGTAGCCATCTCCAGCTATTGCCGCAGCCAGTTGTTCCGCTGGAGCCAGATCCCCGAATGGTCAAAAATCAAAGAGGTGCATTGCGGTGTTGATGTTGCAGGCTACCCCGCACCCGCGCCAATGCCCGAAGGTGGCCCGCATTTGGTCGCGATCGGGCGGTTGTGCGAGCAAAAGGGCTTCCCGGTCCTGATTGAGACCATGGCCATCGCCGCCAAACGCTTGCCCGGCCTGACCCTGACCATCTGCGGCGACGGCGAGTTGCGCGACCTGATCGACGATGAAATCGCCCGCCACGGCATCACAGACCGCATCACCATTGCGGGTTGGGTCGATGAGGCCGGTGTGCGCGCCGCTATCGCCGCTGCCCATGCGCTGATCCTGCCTTCGCTCGCCGAAGGTCTGCCGATGGTGGTGATCGAGGCGATGGCCTGCGGCCGCCCGGTGATCTCCACCTGCATAAACGGTGTGCCGGAACTTCTGACGCCAAAGGAAGGCTGGCTCGTCGCCGCTGGTGATGCCGCCGCCTTGGCCAATGCGATTGTCGAACTCTCCAACACCCCCAACGCCGTGCTGGCCGAGATGGGTCATGCCGCCCGCGCCCGCGCCATGTCCCGCCACGACGGCAACACCGAGGCCGCCAAACTCGCCGCCCATTTGACCGAAGCGTTAAAGAATGCCGTGGTGGGAACAGAGCCGCTCACACCCCATGTCGTGAACCACGCATGACCTACGTCCTCATCTGCGCCAGCCACAGCGACGAGATTCTGAACGCCAATCTCGCACGCTCCCCGATGATCACGGAAGGCAACGTGCCCTTGCACTTGGAACGCGATGCCCCCTCTGCCGCTGTGGCCTATAACCGCGCCATCGACGCGACCGCTGCCGAGATCTTGATATTCGCCCATCACGACGTATACCTGCCGCGCGGCTGGGAAAAACTCCTCACCCGCCGCCTGCGAGAATTGGAAGCGCATGATCCCAACTGGGCGCTTTACGGTCCGTTCGGCGTGGGGCTTGATGCCAGTCACATAGGCCCCGTCTGGTCCTCCAGCATCGGCCTGATCGTCGGCCGCGTGCCCACCACCCCCGCGGAAGTGCAAAGCTACGACGAAATGGTCATCATCATGCGCCGCTCGGCGAACCTGCGCTTTGACGAAACCCTCCCCGGCTGGCACATGTACGGCACTGATATCGTCACTGCGGCGCGCACCGCTGGGCTGCACGCCTATGCCGGCGCCCTGCCCACCATCCACAACGACCGTTACCACGATCATCTGCGCGAAGATTTCGTACAATCCTACACCGCGATGCGCCACAAATGGCGCGCAAACCTACCCCTGCGCACCCCGATCATCAAAATCAGCAAATCCGGCCTGCATCTCTATAAAAACCGCTGGCAAGACTACCGATCCGAGAAATTCCGCGCCAACATGTCGGTCGGCATTCATCACCCCCCGGAATACCTCGCCTCCCTCTGCGGTTGGTCAGAACTCACCGCCTCGGCTTAATTCAAACAAGATTAAATTTTTGCGTCCCGCGATCTGCGGCCTCGCCCCTTCGGGTCTTGGCCGCAAAGCGTTTCACATTGGCAGAAATACTCCCGCCGGAGGCATCCGACATTGACCGAAGGAGCCTCCGGCGGGAGTATTTCAAAAAGAGCAAATACAAAGAATGTCTAAATCATCCCGCGCAACTTGCCCGCCACTGCTTCTGCCAGTTTGGCATGCTCGCCGTGATCAAAATGCACCCCATCCAACGGGCTAACCTTGATCACCCGGCCTGCATCCAGGAACTCCACCCCGCGTGACCGTGCCAAAACCGCATAGAGCGGCGACAAAGCCTGCGACCGGGCAGCTCCACCCCAGAACTCCCCCTTGATTGGCCCGACTTCAACCACAGGCGTCGGGCACACCAGCAATACCTTAAAGCCGCCATGCCGTTCCTGCATCACGCGATGCTGCGCAATATCCAACAGGCTCGCAATCCCCCCAACCACAGCCTCCGGCGTCGAGGTAAACCGCGCCTTCACGTCATTCGTCCCCAGCATCAGCACCAAAACGTCCAACGGCCCATGGCTTTCCAGCGCGATCTTCAACCCCACCTGCCCGTTCATATGCCCGCCCATGATCGGATCGTCGAACATCGAGGTCCGCCCCGGCAATCCTTCCTCGATCACCTCACAGCCCAAGGCCTGTCGCACAAGCGAGGGCCAGCGCACCCCGACGCCATAGCGCTCATACCGCGACAGATCTACAATCGGCGGCGTTCCATGCGTGTTACTATCGCCAAAGCACATCACTACCGGCATCTGATCCCCCATTTTCCGCCACGCTAAGCGCAGCCCATCCAAGCGTAAACCCCCTTCCCCTTTCGCCCTCTGCCCCCCATATATACCCCAACCCAAAACCTTCGAGGCTTTCCATGTTCGGCACCCCCACCGCACCCCCAATCGCCGCCACAGCAGCGCCTGCCACCGATCTGATCACCGACGGCTCGGAAGTCACCTTCCTGCAAGACGTGATCGAGCCTTCGCAAACCGTGCCCGTCATCGTTGATTTCTGGGCACCTTGGTGCGGCCCGTGCAAAACCCTCGGCCCCGCCTTGGAAGCCGCCGTGACCGCCGCCAAAGGCCGGGTGCGTATGGTGAAGATCAACGTCGATGAAAATCAGGCACTTGCGGCCCAGCTGCGCATCCAATCCATCCCCACCGTCTACGCTTTCTTCCAAGGCCAGCCGGTCGACGGCTTCCAAGGCAATGTCGCGCCTTCTGAACTCAAACGCTTCGTCGATAAACTCGCCGCGATGGGGCCAGAGCCGGACAATGGCCTTGCCGATGCCATCGCCGCCGCAGAAACCATGCTGGATGACGGTGACTACGCCGACGCGGTGGAAACCTTCACCGCCATCCTCGAAGAAGAACCCGAGAATGCCGTCGCCTACGCGGGCCTGATCCGCGCGCATCTGGCGCTGGGTGATCTTGACCTTGCCGAAACCCTGATCACCACCGCCCCCGGTGCCCTCGCCAAAGCCAAGGAAGTCGAGGCGACCCGCGCCATGCTCGACCTTGCCCGCCAAGCCGCCTCCGCTGGCCCAGAGGATGATCTGCGTGCCGCCCATGTCGCCGATCCGAAAAATCCGCAGATCCTGTTCGACCTCGCCACCGCCATGCACGCCAATGGCAAGGTCGAAGAAGCCGTCAACACCCTGCTCGATCTGTTCAAACTCGACCGCGAGTGGAACAACAACGCCGCCCGTACCCAGCTTTTCACCATCTTTGACGCGCTGAAACCGCAAGACCCCATCGTCTTGGCAGGCCGCCGCCGCCTGTCCTCGATGATCTTTGCCTAAACCCGATGGTGCACTAGCTTGAGGGCATGATGAAGCAAACCGACCTGCCCGACACCCTGCCGCTGTTCCCGCTTCCGGGTGCGTTGTTGCTGCCGCGCGCCCGCCTGCCGCTGCATATCTTCGAGCCGCGCTATCTGGCGATGCTGGAAGATTGCATGAAAACCCCGCATCGCCTGATCGGCATGATCCAGCCGCGCGAAGGTCCGAACGGTGAAAAGCGCCTGTCCGCCATCGGCTGCGGGGGCCGTTTGACAGGATTTTCCGAAACCGAAGACCACCGCTATATGATCACCCTCACCGGCGTGTCGCGGTTTCGGCTGCGGGCTGAGGTCGAAGGCTTCCCCCCCTACCGCCGCGCGCATATTGATTGGCAACCTTTCGCCCGCGATCTGGGCCGCGAGGAATCCGACAAGGAGTTTGACCGCGAAGCCTTCCTCGCCCTGCTGGCGCGCTACTTCGCCACCCGCGATCTCGGCACCGATTGGAGCGGCATCAAAGCCGCCGACACAGAGCTTCTGATCAACTCGCTGTCGATGCTGCTGCCGTTCCCCCCCGAAGACAAACAAGCGCTGCTCGAAGCCCCTTCGCTGATCACCCGCCGCGAAACCCTCGTCACCCTTCTGGAAATCGCCCTCCATTCCGATGGCCGCGATGAGACATTACAATGACCGACACCGCCACCCCCCACGACCGCCGCATGCTGGAAGCCCTCGTCTGCCCCGTCACCCAAGCTGTGCTGACCTATGACGCGGAAAAAATGGAACTGATCTCGAAAGCCGCCCATCTGGCGTTTCCGATCCGGGACGGGATTCCGATCATGCTGGTGAGTGAGGCAAGGGCGGTGGAGTGAGGCGCTACTTAGTTTGAAGTTACTTTCAAGAACCTCGTCCTTCACGTGCCGGATCAATGGACTCTTCCGCTACCTTTCGCGACTAGGCCGAGTTCAAAAACTCGGACAGGAGTGCAAGCGATTCAACATCTTCGTACCCACAATGTTCAAGGGCCTCTGCAATGCCTAAGACCTCCTCGAACAGATCATCTTTGTCGCCAATTCGTAGATTCTGGCTGTCCTCCCAAGTGGTTACCAAACTGTTTCGCAGTATACGCCGCCATTTCAACTCCTTTGCCGCAGATGCGGGTGGACGCGAAAAGTCATACTGCGCTTCGGAAATGTCCTGCCCAAACAATTTAACGTAGATCCCACGACAGCCAATTTTCATCTGCTGTCGCAACTCAATCAATGGCAAGGCTTCAAGAATGTCGAACACGGTGTCTTCATCTTTGATCATCGTGGTAAACCAGTGACGCAGCCGCAGCGGTGGCCAGCTAGAACTCTCCAAATCTTGCTAAATGACCATACTCCCCTCAAACCTCCACCCCCCGCAACAATTTCGGCACCTCGCCCGACAGTCCCGCCGCCTGCCGCATGAACCCGCGCCGCAAACCGGGAACCGCGTTCACCAGCCCCATCCCCAGATCGCGACCCAACCGCAGCACCGGGTTATCGTTGGAAAACAAACGGTTCACCCCATCCATCCCCAAGGCCAGCGCGGTCGAATCAAACCGCCGCCAGCGCTGATACCGCTCCAACACATCCGCCGCCCCAATATCTTCGCCCCGCCGTACCGCCTCAATCAGCACCTCCGCCAGCGCCCCGACATCACGCAGCCCAAGGTTCAACCCCTGCCCCGCAATCGGATGCACGCCATGCGCCGCATCGCCCACCAAAGCCACCCGAGCCGCCACAAAGCTATTCGCCAAGGTCAGGCTCAGCGGATAGGTAAACCGCTCCCCCGCCAGCGCAATTTCCCCCAGAAAATCGCCAAACCGGGGCCGCAACGCCTCCAGATACTCCGCATCCCCCAACGCCTGAATGGCAGCCGCCTGCGCCTCCGTCTCGCTCCAAACAATCGAAGAATGATGCCCCCCCGCCAGCGGCAAAATCGCCAGCGGCCCCGACGGCATAAAAAACTGCTGGGCAATCCCCTGATGATCTTTCTCGTGGCGAATAGCCGTCACAAGCGCCGTCTGCCCATAGCCCCAGCCCGTCCGCCCGATCCCCGCGCGCGCAGCCACCCCCGAGGCCCGTCCATCGCAGCCCACCAAAACCGAGCCACGAACGACACGCCCCGAGGCCAAAACCACCTCAACCCCCGCCCCGCTAACCACCTGAGAAACCACCGTTTCCCCCGAGATCAACACAACCCCAGTCGCCTCCATCGCGGCCAGAAACGCGGCATACAAATAGCGATCCTCAACCATGAACCCCATCGGGCCTTCTTCCATCTCGGCATGATCAAAGGTCAGAAAGAACGGCGCTGGCCCCTGCCCCGCCACCCCGTCACTCGCCTTGATCTGCAAAATCGGCTGCACCTGGCCTTCAAGCCGAGGCCAAACCCCCGTCACCTCCAGCAGCCTTTTCGACGCCACCGCCAGTGCATAGGCGCGCCCGTCAAACCCGGCCTCGGCCCGCGCGCCCGCTGGCCGCGCATCCACCACAACCACCCGCAAGCCAGCCCGCGCCAAAGCCACGCCCAAGGCGGGGCCGTTCAGCCCCCCACCCACGATTACAATGTCAGCATCTTTTTCCATGCGGCTAAATATGGCCCAACCTACAGCATTGTCCATGCGCCGCCTTGCCGCTAGGCTTGCCGCAGAATGGGGAACACAATGAGCAAAACCTGGTCCAACATGACCGCCGCTGACCTTGGCCGGGAGATCGGCAAAGGCAGCATCAACCCGGTTGAACTCACCGAGTTTTTTCTCGAAAAAATCGCCATCCACGAACATTCCACGCGCATTTACGCCCGCCCCACCCCGACCCGCGCACGCGGCGAAGCGATGGGGGCCGCCGCTCGCGCCAAATCCGGCCTGCGCCGGGGATTGCTCGATGGCGTTCCGGTCAGTTGGAAAGACCTGTTTGATACCGCAGGCATCGCCACCGAATCCGGCTCGGCGCTGCTGAAAAACCGCACGCCCCTGAAAGACGCCGCAGTTGTGGAAACCGCCACCCGCGAGGGCCTTGTTTGCCTTGGCAAAACCCACATGTCGGAACTCGCCTTCTCGGGCCTTGGCCTGAACCCCGTCACCGCCACCCCGCCTTGCATCAACGATGACCAAGCCGTTGCGGGCGGCTCGACCTCGGGCGGTGCGGCTTCTGTGGCCTTCGGCCTCGCCCCCGCCGCCATTGGCTCTGACACTGGCGGCTCCGTCCGCATCCCTGCCGCCTGGAACGACCTTGTTGGCCTGAAAACCAGCCACGGCCGCCTGCCACTGACCGGAGCCGTCCCCCTTTGCGAGCAATTTGACACCGTTGGCCCCCTCGCGCGCTCGGTCGAAGACTGCGCGCTCCTTCTCGCCGCCCTCGATTCCCGCAAGCCTGCCGACCTCGCAGGCAGCAGTCTGACCAACGCCCGCTTCCTCGTCCTCAACACCATCGCCCTCGACGATCTGCGTCCCCGCCCCGCCTCTGGCTTTGAAGATGCGCTCAGCCGTCTGTCGCGGGCAGGCGCGCAGATCAGCCAAATCGACATCTCCGAAGTGACCGAGGCGATGGCGCTCGCAGGCATCCTGTTCACCGCCGAAGCCTATGGCATCTGGGCCAAAACCATCGAAGCCTCGCCCGAGAAAATGTTCCCCCGCATCCTCGAACGCTTCCGCACAGGTGCCGCAATCAAAGCCGCCGATTACGTTGCAGGCTGGCGTCGCCTGCACGAAATCCGCGCGATTTGGGCCGCAAAAACCGCAGGATATGATGCCATCCTGCTGCCCACATCCCCCATCCTGCCGCCCAATGCCCACCGCCTGATGACCGATGACGCCTATTATGTCAGCGAAAATCTGCTCGCGCTGCGCAACACCCGGATCGGCAATCTGATGGGGCTCTGCGCACTGACCCTGCCCACCGCCCAGCCCTCTTGCGGCATCTCTTTCATGGCTGGACCCGGCCAAGAAGAACGCCTGCTCCGCATTGGTCAGGCAGCAGAACGCGCGCTGGCCTAAAAGCCACAACCCCACGCCCCAAGCCCATATCCCATATGGGTTTTTCTGGACGCGCCCGCATGATCTGGTTATCGTGATCTAGAACGGGGCGATATGACCCTGAGATGAGGCAGTAATGGCGTTTCCCAAGCGGTTTTCGAACCTGCCGGATTATGCGTTTCCGCGTTTGCGGAAGCTTCTGGACGTGCATGCGCCCGGTGGCGAGACCATTTCGATGACCATCGGAGAGCCCCGGCACCCGATACCCGATTTTGTCGCGCCGATTCTGGCGGCCAATATCCAAGACTTCGCGATCTACCCGCCGAATGACGGCACGCCCGAACTGCTGACCGCGATTTCCGGCTGGATCAAGCGTCGCTACGGCGCGCAAATCGCACAAGATCAGTTGATGGTACTAAACGGTACCCGCGAAGGTCTCTATAACGCCTGCATCGCACTTTGCCCTGAAATGAAAAACGGCAAACAGCCCATCGTGCTGATGCCGAACCCATTCTACCAAGTCTACGCCGTGGCGGCCGTCACCGTCGGGGCCGAACCGCTCTATGTCCCCGCCACAGCCGCCACAGGTTTCCTACCCGATTATGCTGGCCTGCCGTCCGAAATCCTGGATCGTGTGACCGTGGCCTACATCTGCTCGCCCGCCAATCCGCAGGGCGCAGTTGCCAGTGCAGATTATTGGAAATCCCTGCTGGCCTTGGCCGAAAAACACGATTTCACCATCTTCGCCGATGAGTGCTACGCCGAGATCTGGCGCAGCGCCGCCCCCACGGGCATCCTCGAAGTGGCGCAAGCGACCGGAGCCGACCCCGAGCGCGTGTTCACCTTCCACTCGCTCTCCAAACGTTCCAACCTCCCCGGCCTGCGCTCTGGCTTCGTCGCAGGCGGCGCAAAAGGCATCGCGCAAATCCGCAAACTGCGGTCTTTCGCGGGCGCACCGCTGCCGCTGCCGATCCAAAAAGTCTCGCAAGCCGCTTGGAACGATGACGCACATGTCGCCGCATCGCTCGCGCTCTATCACGCGAAATTTGACGCGGCGGACGCAATTTTCAGCGGCCTTCAGGGGTTTAAGACCCCCGAAGGCGGCTTCTTTCTCTGGCTACCCGTCGAAGATGGCGAGGCTGCCGCGCTGAAAGCATGGCAACAGACCGGCGTTCGGGTTCTCCCCGGCGCGTATCTGTCGCGTGATGCAAACGGGGAAAACCCCGGCAAGGGCTATATTCGGGTCGCCTTGGTGGCCCCCAAAGAAGAAATGCAGCGCGGGCTGATCCAGCTTCGCGACTGCCTCTACGGTTGAGGACAGGGTAACATGGCATCTTATCAAGCACGGCAACGCGATCCGCTTCTCGACCAAGGCACCACAGCGATGTTGGAACGCCGGGGGCGTGAGCTGCTGGGGCTAGCCCTGATCGCCGGGGCCATCGCATTCATGCTGATGTTAAACAGCTATTCGCCCGAAGACCCCGGCTGGATGGTCGCCACGGATGAGCCCGCCGCCAACACGCTTGGCCGCTTCGGCGCAGCCCTCGCCTCCACCCTGATCATCATCGGCGGCAAAGGCACTTGGGCGATCCCGCTGATCCTCTGCGCTTGGGGCCTGCGGTTCGTGCTGCACCGCGGGGCCGAACGCGCCGTCTCGCGCATGGTGTTCGCGGTGATCGCCATCGCTATGGCCTCAGTCTACGCCGCCACCCTGCTGCCCTCCGCCATGTGGGTGCAAAGCTTCGGCATGGGCGGTTTGTTCGGCGACACAGTGGTCGGCGCGCTGATGAACATCATTCCCGGCGGCTCGGCCATCGGGCTGAAACTGATCTCGCTGGCCTCTGGGGCCGCAATGGTCGCGCTGATGCTGTTCGTCACCGGCTTCAACTTCCCCGAGATCCGCACCGGCTTCCGCTTCCTGATCACCAGCTTGATCTACAGCTATTCGATCCTGCTCGGGGCTGCGGACAAAGGCGCGCAAGGCACCACCCGCGCCGCCGCCGCCATCCACGCCCGCCGCAAGCGCAACGCCGCCGAAGCCGCCCGGCCAGACGAGACTCTGCGCGCCCCCGCCGATTGGCGCGAAGACCGCCCGCAATCCACCATCCGCCGCGCTGAACCCGCGGTCGAGGCCACCCCCCCTGCCCAATCAGCCTTCGGGCGCCCATCCACCCTGCGCGCCGATGCCCGCTACGCTGAACCCCTCGCCGAGGCTCCACAATACGCCCCGCCCCGCGAAAAACTGGGGCTCTTGGCCCGCATGCCCGCCCTGATGCGCCGCGCGGTTGATCCCGAACCGGAACTGATCGAACCCACGATCTCAGACGCCGCCGATCACGCCGACATGCCGTCAGATGACCGCATCAAGTCGCGCATCTCGGATGCCATCCGCTCGCGCACTCGTCCACCCGAGGCGCAGCTTTCCCCCCTCGCCGCTGCCATCCAGCGTCGCGAACCCCCCTTGCAACGCCCGCGTGGCCCCGCCCCGCTGATCGCCGACACCCGCCCGATCACGCGGATCGAGCCGCCCGTGGTCACCCCGATCACGGCACTGCACAAAGCCCCGCAGCACAACGCCTTTGTGGACTCCGAAGACGATCAAGCCTTTGATCTTCCTGAGGACCACGGTTTCACCTTGACCGACGATGCCCATGATTACGCGGCGGACGAAGACGATTACGTCGAAGACTACACCCCCGCCCTCGTAGCCGCCCGCCCCGCCCCCACACCCGAGCGTCGCCCGGTCGTGCAGCACGCAGTGAAAAAGCCCATCGCCCCCTCAGCCCGCGCGACAGCCGAGGCGCAACCTCGCCTGCGCTTTGACGATCCCGCCCCGGCCTACGAACTCCCCCCCATCTCGCTGCTCACACCCCCTTCCTCCGTCCAACGCCACGCGCTTTCCGACGAAGCGCTGGAAGAGAACGCCCGCATGTTGGAATCTGTGCTCGACGATTACGGTGTCAAAGGCGAAATCGTCTCGGTGCGCCCCGGCCCCGTCGTCACGATGTATGAACTCGAACCCGCCCCCGGCCTGAAAGCGTCCCGCGTGATCGGCCTCGCCGACGACATCGCGCGCAGCATGTCCGCCCTTAGCGCCCGCGTCTCCACAGTTCCGGGTCGCACCGTCATCGGCATCGAACTCCCCAACGCCACCCGCGAAAAGGTGGTCTTACGCGAAATCATCGCCGCTCGCGATTTTGGCGACAGCAACATGCGACTGCCGCTCGCCTTGGGCAAAGACATTGGCGGTGATCCCATCGTCGCCAACCTCGCCAAAATGCCCCACCTGTTGATCGCAGGTACCACCGGCTCGGGCAAGTCCGTCGCCATCAACACCATGATCCTGTCGCTGCTCTACAAACTATCCCCGGAAGAATGTCGCCTGATCATGATCGACCCGAAAATGCTGGAACTGTCGGTCTACGACGGCATCCCGCATCTGCTGTCCCCCGTTGTGACCGACCCGAAAAAGGCCGTCGTGGCCCTGAAGTGGGTGGTGTCGGAAATGGAAGAACGCTACCGCAAAATGTCGAAAATGGGCGTGCGCAACATCGAAGGCTACAATGGCCGCGTCCGCGAAGCCCTGTCGAAGAATGAGATGTTCAAACGCACCATCCAGACCGGGTTTGACGAAGACACCGGCGAGCCGATGTTTGAAACCGATGAATTCCAGCCCGTCACCATCCCCTATATCGTGGTGGTGGTCGATGAGATGGCCGACCTGATGATGGTCGCCGGCAAGGAAATTGAAGCCTGCATCCAGCGCCTTGCCCAAATGGCCCGTGCTTCCGGTATCCACCTGATCATGGCCACCCAGCGCCCGTCGGTCGACGTCATTACAGGCACCATCAAAGCCAACTTCCCGACGCGGATTTCCTTCCAAGTCACCAGCAAAATCGACAGCCGCACCATTTTGGGTGAACAGGGTGCCGAACAACTGCTCGGCATGGGCGACATGCTTTACATGGCAGGCGGTGGCCGCGTGTCGCGTATCCACGGCCCGTTTGTTTCGGACGAGGAAGTCGAAGAAATCGTCAACCACCTCAAGTCTTATGGCCCCCCCGTCTATATGTCGGGCGTCATTGAAGGCCCCGAGGACGAAAACGCCAATGAAATCGATAGCCTCCTCGGCCTCGGCTCTGATGGTCTGGACGACAGCCTCTACGACCAAGCCGTCGCCATCGTCGCCAAAGACCGCAAATGTTCAACCAGCTACATCCAACGAAAACTGGGCATCGGCTATAATAAAGCCGCCAAATTGGTCGAACAAATGGAAGAACATTCGGTCATCAGTGCCGCCAACCATGTCGGCAAACGCGAGATTTTGTTGCCGGAGCATTGAAGCTGCGCATCACGTCAAATGGTGCGTGATTTCACAATTCATGCGCCATACAAATACAGTTTACGCGTCAATCGGCCCTGGCCCGTCAAAATAAAATCCGGCTCGTTCGAATATCGCGCAAAGCCGTGCTTCGAAATCGGGCGCGCCAAGTTCAATGGTGTATTGGCTGAAATACCAATACACCATCTTGGCAAAACGCCAATTTCCTGACAGCGCGATCGTGAGTGACTCTGAAAAATGTTCAGGGAGAGCCACTGTCGTTGCAAAGCTTTCAAAGTCAGCCTTTCCGAACAGGATTGCCGGTTTTCGATGCAAAAACCCTTCCATGGCTGCGGCAGAGTTTGCGGAAACCGTCACCACACATGCTTCCAGCAAATCGTGAATATTTCCCGTGTAGACGTCGAAAAGAGCGCCCGCTTCTGCGGCATTCGCAATCGCGTAGGCACATTCAATTGGCGACAACGGATGTGGTTTGACGACGACTTTTCGTTGCCCTGCACCTTTGCACACGGCAACGATCATCTCTTGCATCGACAGATCGCATTGCCCGGATTTGTGGGGAGTATTTCCTTGCAAGAACAGTGCGATTGAATCCTCGGGCACATTTAAATCTTGCACTCGCGGTTGGCTGTAGCGCGAGTGTCTGGTCTTTACAAATCGTTGCCGCAGTTCCCGGAAGAACATGTTTGCCGGTTCTTTGCCAACCACACGCGGATCAAAACGAGCGCCTTTCGCACTGCTTTCGGCAAGAATTCCATTGGGATCAAGATGCCAGAAACCCTGAAAATAGGCTGTTGCCGCATTCAGCCATCCATTGCCCCGGACACTGCCATCCTCGACAATATGCAGACGACCATCGAACTGGCGTGAAACAGGCTTGGTCAGTGCAGGATCCCTGACAACAACACAATACGCTGCGCCGCGCGTTTCGCAAATTGTTGCGATTTGGTCAAACAGCGCAAGTCGCCGCTTGCCGCGCCAGCTTGCCACTTCGTGTGGATTGATGTGAAAGACTATTTCAGCAATCGGACAAAGCATTCAGCGGCTCCAATAGGTGAACTGATCGCCTTTTCCACAGCGACTGTCATTTTGCACAGCAACTTTCGTTCAAAGTATAATTTTCAAATGCATGGGCGTCGCTGCGATCAGTCAGAGTAGCGCGGGGTTCACCCCGCCTCTGTTGGGTCAAACCTTAAAAATCCCTTAACAGGGCGAGATCATGCCATTGAAATAAAACGATAAAAAAAGGTCCCGAGTTGGGACCGCTGTGAATCAAACCCCGATCAACCGCGACCGCGCCTTCAAAGCCCCCAGCCAAGCCAGCCCATGCACCGTCGCCCGCGTCGGCCTATACTCTGCCGCAACCCAGCCCGAATAGCCGCTTTCATCCAAAGCCGAGCACAGCCCGGTCAGATCAAACCCACCGCCCCCCGGTTCATTTCGGCTGGGAAACCCCGCGATCTGAACATGATTGACCCGAGGCCCGTGCTTGGCCCAAACCGCCGCCGCATCGCCATGAATCCGCGCCGCGTGCCACAGATCAAACTGTATGCCCACCTGCGCCAGCCCCAGATCATCCACAATCCGCCCCGCCTGATCGAAGTCATTCAGGAAATATCCCGGCATATCATCCGGGTTCAAAGGTTCTAAAGTCAGCGTCAAATCCGGCGCCTGCCCCGCCGCCCACAACAAGTTCTCCACATAAACCTGCTCCGCCTGCGGCCCCTTCGCCACCCCGGCCATCACATGCACCCGAGCCGCCCCCAGCCGAGACGCCAGTTCCGCCGCCCGCAGGAAGCCATCCCGAAACCGAGTCTCCTCGCCTGGCACAGCCGCAAAGCCACGATCCCCCGCCGCCCAATCGCCGGGCGGCGTGTTGATCATCGCCAGCGGCAGACCCGCCAAAGCAGCCTCCCAGTCCTTAGCCGGATAGTCATAGGGGAACAGAATTTCCGCGCCATCAAACCCCGCCTGCGCGGCCAAGCCAGGGCGGTCGAGGGGGGAAACCTCGGTAAACAACATCGTCAGGTTTGCGGCGAATAAAGGCATCAACGCAGCTCTAGCGAAGGAATCACCGGAAAGAAACAGCCATCTGACCAAAGTCCGAACCAGCTGGTCCCCTGATGATCGTGATGCACTCCCAGTTCGATCAGCCGATAAAAGGATTTCCGGTCAATCAGCGCCTCAAGCCCGGCCCGAACGTGCACATAGGGCGAAGGCTCCCCTTCCGCCCCCAGCGCAACCCGGATCGGATTGGCGGCATTGGCCACCACCTCATCCTCGGTCTTGGTGAAGAACCGCAGCCGCTGCTCCTCCCCCGCACCTTCCGCCTCAAAATCCACCGCCAGCATCGGCGCGTCATCGACCCGGATACGCACCTTCTCGACCGGAGTGACCAAGAAGAACTCATCCCCCTCGCGCCGCAAGATCGACGAGAACAGATTAACCATCGGCATCCGCCCTATGGGTGAGCCTTCGTGAAACCAAGTCCCGTCGCGCGCGATCCGCATATCTATGTCGCCGCAAAACGGCGGATGCCACAGATGCACCGGCGGCGGGCCCTTTTTTGCAGCGATCTGCACCGCAGCCAGCCCTTCGGCCAGCGGTTTCACGATCATTTGTGCTTCTTCGCTGTTTGGCATTTGTACCCGGCGTCCAGATTGGATCATATGGCAGCATATAACCTGTTCCGGAGAATTGTCATGGCCGATCCCACCCAACTCGTCGCCGAGATCGAAAGCTTAGGCGTGCGGCTGGCGCAGGCGAAGGCCTC
>JBKJTI010000157.1:0-4856 GCA_046590425.1 Cypionkella sp.
GGTATCTTTCGCTCGATGAGCTCTGGGCCAATGTGAAAGGCCGCTCCGAACGCAGCCGCAGCCGGGTGGTGCAGACGGTGGATATCCGGGTCGAGGCCGCGCGCGACAACCCCGAGCGGTTGCACCTGATGCTGCCGAAAGCACAAGAACCGGTTGCGCCGACGCATTGGGCCTTTGGTCAGCTTGCCAGCATTATCGGCGCGCCCGCGTCCTACTTGCGGCAGCTGCCCGCGCCCCTGGCGGGGATTAACCTGCAGTACGGCCTGACCAACCACCGCGCCGAGCAGGTGAAGACCTTCGAGACCGAAGGCGGTCGGACGGAACTGCGCGCCGTGACTGGCCCGGATTACGGCCGTTATCTGAACAGTCAAGCTGTCTCACCGGCCACCGCCTGATCATTTTCATCACCGCTGCGTTGAGCGCTGCCGCCGAGCGGCAGTGATCGCTTGCGCATGCGCTGTCCCCCAAGAGGAGTTTTCACCATGTCCACCAGGATTCAATCCGGGGCGCGTGCCGATGTTTACACGCGCATCACTGAAGAGATCATAGCTGCAATCGATCATGGTACCGGCGAATGGCGCGCGCCCTGGTTCCACGATGGCACGAATTCTGCCTCTCCAACCAACCTGGCGTCGGGCAAACGCTACCGGGGGATCAACACGCTGGCTCTGTGGGTTTCGGCCATGACCTTTGGCTATGGCGACGGTCTTTGGGGCACCTACAGGCAGTGGCAGGACGTGGGCGCCCAGGTCCGCAAAGGCGAACGGTCAACCACTGTGGTGCTGTGGAAGCCGATCGACTCATCAGACCGCGAAGGCGACGCGGGCGAAGATGTCGGCGGCCATCGCCGCATGATTGCTCGCGCATTTTCCGTGTTCAATGTCGCTCAGGTCGACGGTTACGCGCGCGCGCCGGTCGAAACTCTGCCTGAAAGCCAGCGGCTGGAACATGCCGATGCCTTCATCGCCAATCTTGGGATCAAGACGGAGTTCGGCGGCGGCGAGGCCTTTTACCGCCCGTCCCAGGATACGGTCTTCATGCCGGATTTCGCATCGTTCTGCGATCCCGCGTCGTTCTATGGGGTCTGGCTGCACGAGATGGGTCATGCAACGGGAGCAAAGCATCGGCTGGACCGAGACCTTTCAGGGCGTTTCGGGACCCAAGCCTATGCAGCTGAGGAATGTTGCGTGGAGATCCTCGCCGGTCTTGTTCTGGCTGATCTGGGCATCGCTCATCATCCGCGGCCCGACCATGCCGCCTATATCGCCTCGTGGCTGAAGGTCCTGAAGGAGGATCCGCGCGCCATTTTCACGGCGGCCAGCAAAGCGCAGCAGGCAGCAGACTGGATGCATGCCAAACAGCCGGATGCGGACTTGGATTTCCAGCCTTCAATCGGCTTGGTGCAGGTGATGGATGCGGGCCAGCCTGGCCTTCCGGCTCTCGTCGCTGCGGCTTAGCAAAGCGCGGACCTGAATATGCTGGGCAACCAGATCGTCGATCGCCCGCCGGTTTCGCTCCACCTGAACCACGCGGCAGGGCGGATGCTCAGCAACCCTCTGCTTTCGGGCTTTTGCCATTTCTTGCAGCTCCGACAGGATCAACAGCGCGCGATTGGCCGTTGCCCGGCTGACGCCAGCTTCGCGGGCCAGGTTGGCGACAGTCAATCGGCCGTCGGTTTGCAGGGGATTTCCGGACGAAAGGCGGGCCAATGCTGCGCGCAGAGCCTGCTCGGTGGTGTGACTGACGGGTTTCATGAGGGATCCTGCAAAAGGGGGCTGATCAGTTTGCGCATCCGATCCCGATCCTGTCGGATCACGTCGCGCTGCAGCTTGGACAGGCGCTTGTCACCCAGCATGTCCTCGGCACGGGCGATTGCACCTTCCCATGCCGGCAAATGCGACCTGGCAATGCAGGAGTTCGGGCAGCGGTCGGGCGCACAGGCCGACAGCCTTGGTTGATCGGGCGGGTCCTTCGATGTGGCAAGGCACAGGGCACTGGTCCGTTCAAAGAAGCAGTCATTCAGGATGCCGACATGTAGGGACCGGGCCAGATGGCCAAGCATGGCCTTCACCCGCTTGCTGTCGGCCAACATGCCGGGCATGGGGCCCATCTGCTGCGCGACTCGCTCGAATTCCGCAGCGATGCGCGCCGCAGCCGGGCCGCCCAGAGGCTCTCCTCGCAATCGGGCCTCGTAATGGGCGACGATATCGTCGAGCTGACCCAGATGCCGTTCCGCCTCGACCTCTTGCCGGAAGCCGCTGGCGGAGGCACCGGCGTAGCCGTCGAACATCGCCACCGAAGCATGCTTGTATTGGATCTTTCCGGCAATCACGCCGAAGGGCCGGTTGGCGATGTGCCAGGCTACTGTCCGACGGAATTGACGGGTGTTGAAGACCCAGGCCCTACCGTCCACCTGCGGGATCACCGGGGTGTCTGCCGCGCCGAACTGACGGTCGAGATGATCGCGATATTGGTTGATGCGGCGCACCACATGCGGCAGGCCCCGATCCTTGGCCGTTGCCCGATGGAGAACGGTCCAGATGGCGCCCCCGTTATCTTCGCCGGACCTATGGCTCGCAGCCAGGCGCTCGGCCACGAGAATGGCCCGGGCGGCGGGCGCGATCGTCACCCAGTCGGCCTGCTCCCCCTCGGGCCTGCGCCCTTTGTAAACCAGACTCCGGATCGCCAGACGTTCGGTCAGCCCGTCCGCGCTGCGGCTGCGCAAAAGGCTGCCGGGGCGCATCGCCTGCACTTCACCGTCGCGCATGCCAGTCAGATAGGCGCAGAGGATGTAGGCTGCGGTCTGCAGCTGCCGCTCTTCATGCGCCAGCGTGTGGGCGTCGAAGCGGCCCCGCCAGGGCAGGCCGGTTTCAGGTAGGGTGCTGATGGCCGTGTCCATCCCGCCCGCCTCGGGTCCGAGATCGCGCAGTGCGTCGTGAATCATGCGGTAGACTGCCTTGTTCTGCACGAGGCTGGTTGGATGGGCCTGTGCTTGTAGCGCGATCAGCTGCATGTTCAGGACCAGACCATCGGGATTTCTGGCTTGGGCCCTTGCCCCACAGATTCCGCCCATCCGATCCGGCGTGCTCCAGACGGGCATGCCGCGCCCGGCCTCCTGCCTGCCCGCGATCCAGTGCGAGACGCGGTCGGACAGGCTGGTTGCCCTCGCAATTCCGGCGCGGGCAGCGGCCTCAAGCCCGTCGAGTTCAGCCCGAGCCGCCAGAATATCCGGCGCGAAGTTGTCGACATACTGCAGCGACCAGCGCAGAAGCGCGCCGATCACCGCTTCCGGAATGCGGGGCGTGAGGTTTTCAGCCGGGTGACTGCGACAGCCTGCAATCTTGAAGACGGGCTTGCCGTTCCAGGGCAGGAATGACAAGCCACCATGCGTCAGGAAACGGGACAGCCGATGCAGCTGGATTGTGGGCCTGAGACAGGTGGCAACCTGGGTCGGCAACACCGGGCGACTGTTCTGGAAGGCAAGCCAGTCATCCAGTACGGCCTGATCGACGAGAGCAGGGTCGAACCGACCGTATCTGCCTCGCACAAAGCCCATGAACTGGCGAAGCGCACCAAGAGCCGCCCGCGCCTGCAAGGGCTGCAGCCGCCCGGCAGGGTCGGGGAGGCGTTCATTGAGCCAGGCGAAGATGTATTCCTTGGCCGTCAACCGCTCCACCGGGCAAACAATGCCCTCAAAGGTGATCTTTCGGGCCACGCGGCGTGCTGTCACATGGAAGATGGCGGGGCCGAGATCCCAGATATCGTCGCCAAAGCGTGACAGGGTCTCGAATTGAACTCCGTCCGCGATCTTCATCTTACCCAGCACGATGTCGTTCGCGCTCCGGACAGCCGATACCGGGGCCAAAAGCGCAGCGGGCGTTTGTCTCATAGCGCGGTGGCCTCCACAGGAAGATAGAGCAGGGCGGGGCCGTCCATATCCGAAAGGCGGCGCGCGGCCTCGACCACTTGAGGCGGAAAGGCAGGCAGGATCTGATGGGTGATGCGGGCAAAGGGTCTTGCGAACTTGATGGCCCAGTCGTCGGTATGCAGGGCGGCACGCTGGTCGGCCATGAAGGCCTGGAAGGCGATGAGTGCCGGGAGTTTCGCTTCGGAGATCACGGCATTCTTGCACTCGAGGCAGCCCCAGAAGGGTGTCGGGCAGGGTTTGCCTTCTGCCCCAAAAGGGCTGGCAAAGAAGTTGCCGCAGCGTGCCAGCCAGAGTTCCTGCGGTCCTGAAGCGAAGACCGGTTCTGCACGGTCATCTTCGGGCAGAACCTCTGGCATCACTTCGAAGGGCGAAGGCACGATCCGCGCCGCATCGAGGGCATCGTGGAAAGCGGCGGCAAGGGCTTCTTCATGGACGTGGGCCAGGGCCGGGATTTCGGCATAATGACGGGCAGCAACCGCAACGGAATGGCCGACCGCGAACTGTTCCATTTGGCCGCCGGTGCGGCGATACCATTCCGCCTTCTGCGTCTTGCGCAGCCGGGAAAGATTCAGATGCAGCGGCTTGCCTTCATCATCGCTCAGACTGTGACCTTTCACGAATGCATCGATGCCTTGCCTTCCGTCCTCGCTGGCCGGGCGCAATCCCGCGACGGTCCACAAAACCCACAGACGGTCCGATCCAAGATGCCGCCGCGCACGCTCGGTCAGAGCGAGGGCAAGCCGGATCAGCCCGCCAGGCGTCGCGGTCGAGCCATCCCTGACCCTGAGCTGCTTCCATTCTGCCCCTCGCGCCCGCCGTTTGTGATAGGCGATTTCCACATAGCCCTTCGTGGCATTGCGCAGACAATCCGCCTTGAGACGGATCAGACTTTCCGTCTCAAGTCCGGTTTCCAGCGACAAAAGGATCA
>JBKJTI010000289.1:0-2907 GCA_046590425.1 Cypionkella sp.
CTCCGATCTGTCTATGTGGCGCATTTCATAGGACGGGCAAACACTTTCCGCGGCCCGTCCACGAGAGCCTGCGCCGTTACGTGGAAATGCGGAAAGATTGGGGGCTTATAGAGGAAAGTGCTGCGGATGCAAGGTATCAGGCGATATGAAAACGCCTTCCTTTCTTGGCAGATTTGGCCGCAGACAAATCTGCCCGCGCCTGCCTGCCCGGCCCTGTGGCAGGCGCGTTTCCGCGCCAGCCCAGTCAGGCGCGGGCAGATTACCTAACGACGGTTTGTGGCACGACGCCCCTTGCTCAACGGCGTTCCGCCTTATGGGCAACGAACCGGAAAACGCTCCACTGGAGCGTTTTCTTTCGGTTCGAATCGGCACTTTATCTTGCCGATGCAGGCAGGCCGAAAATACGGTCGAAACTCCATGTGAAAACATAGGTATATATGATGAACAGCACGATCAATCCGGCCTCATATTGCAGCGCCGTCCATAGACCCACCTGAAGCCACCACGCCATGATCGGCAGCACGAGGATCACGAGGCCGCCCTCAAACAACAGCGCGTGGATCGAGCGGCGGGTCAAGCTGCGGCCTTTTTGGCTTTGCCGTGCCTCCCAAGCCTCAAACAGCGCATTGAACCCCATGCTCCATGCCATGGCGATGCTGGCGGTGATGGCGGAGAGGATCAGAGATTGAATCGGGTTGGCGTCTGACAATGCCAATAGGCCAAGGGTGGCGACAGCGATCCCCAAGGTTTCAAAGCTGACGGCGTAGATGATTTTGCGTGTGGTGGGTGTCATGCGGCCATCTGGGCCGGGCGGGGCGGCGCTGTCAATATCCGGGGCAAAGAGGCGGGGCGTTGCGCGAATGGCGATCACAGGGTAAGCCAAGGGCAATAAAAGGGAGGGCCATATGAGCCGCGCATTCGTATTTCCGGGGCAGGGTGCCCAGACCATTGGCATGGGCCGCGCTTTGGCCGAAGCCTATCCGACCGCCAAAGCGGTGTTCGATGAGGTGGACGAGGCTTTGGGTGAAAAGCTGTCCAGCCTGATCTGGGAGGGGGCGATTGAAGACCTGACCCTGACCAAAAACGCCCAACCTGCGCTGATGGCGACCTCGATTGCGGCTCTGCGCGCGCTGGAAAGCGAAGGCATCGGCATTGAAACGGCGTCTTTCGTGGCTGGCCATTCTTTGGGCGAATATTCCGCGCTTTGTGCCGTGGGTGCGCTGGATCTGTCCGACACCGCACGGCTTTTGCGGATTCGCGGCCAAGCCATGCAAGAGGCGGTTCCGGTTGGCATCGGCGCTATGGCCGCGCTGCTGGGCCTCGATTTCGCCGCAGCCACCGAAGTCGCCGCCGAAGCTGCACAAGGCGAAGTGTGCCAAGCCGCCAATGACAACGACCCCGCGCAAGTGGTGGTCTCCGGCCATCGCGGCGCAGTCGAACGGGCTTTGGAGATCGCCAAGGCCAAAGGCGCGAAACGCGCTTTGCTGTTGCCGGTGTCTGCGCCGTTCCATTGCAGCCTGATGCAACCTGCCGCTGCCGTGATGAATGAAGCCCTCGCGGGCGTGGTGATCTCGGCGCCGAAACGTCCCGTGGTGGTCAACGTCCGCGCCGAAGCTGTCACCGAACCCGACCGCATCCGCGCGTTGCTGGTCGCGCAGGTAACGGGTTCCGTGCGCTGGCGCGAGTCGGTGCTGTGGATGGAGGGCGCAGGTGTTACCGAATACTGGGAGATCGGCGCGGGCAAGGCCCTGTCTGGCATGATCAAGCGCACGGCATCGGGTGCTGTAACCCGCGCTGTCGGCACGCCGGAAGATGTGCTGGCGGCCAAGGGCTGAGCAGACGATTTTTGAGAAAAATCGTGGCCCGGATCTGAAGGCGCTGCGATTTGAATAAACGGCGGGGTCCGTGGCACCGCTTTTGAGAGGACAGAACATGTTTGATCTGACAGGAAAATCCGCGCTGGTCACCGGCGCATCGGGTGGCATCGGTGGCGAGATCGCCCGTACTTTATATGCCGCAGGCGCGACCGTGGGGCTTTCGGGCACGCGGGTAGAACCCTTGCAGGCCCTCGCAGCAGAGTTGGGCGCGCGCGCCCATGTGCTGCCCTGCAACCTGTCCGACCTCGCCGCAGTGGACGAATTGGTCAAGCAGGCCACGGCGGCGATGGGCAGCGTTGATATTCTGGTCAACAACGCCGGGATCACGCGGGACAATCTGTTCATGCGGATGTCGGATGACGAATGGCAGGCGGTGATCGACGTCAACCTGACCGCGACCTTCCGGCTCATGCGCGGCGCGTTGCGCGGCATGATGAAGGCGCGCTGGGGCCGCATCATCAACATCACTTCCGTCGTGGGCCATTCCGGCAATCCGGGGCAGGCGAACTATGCCGCTGCCAAAGCAGGCACATTGGCCGCATCGAAGTCGCTGGCGCAGGAAGTCGCCAGCCGCAACATCACGGTGAACTGCGTAGCCCCCGGGCTGATCGAGACGCCGATGACCGAAAAGCTGAACGACGAACAGCGGGCGAAGATTCTTGTCGGCGTCCCCGCTGGCCGGATGGGCAAGCCGCAGGAAGTCGCTGCAGGTGTGCTCTATTTGGCATCACACGAGGCCGCCTATATCACCGGCACCACACTGCATATCAACGGCGGCGGTGATATGTCATAAGGCGGCTGGTAGCGGTTTGAAACCGTTTGCCTAATGTGTGCGCCCTTGCTATAGGCGCGCAAGAATACGCCATTGCTTCGGTTATGGTGCCTGCCGATGCAGGAAAGAGCGCTCGGCAACGGGCAGGCAAAAGACCGGGGGCGACCCCTAAACGATATGAGGAAAGAACATGAGCGACATCGCTGATCGTGTGAAGAAGATCGTCGTCGAGCATTTGGGCGTCGAAGCGGAAAAAGT
>JBKJTI010000111.1:0-3905 GCA_046590425.1 Cypionkella sp.
GGTTGGCGGTGCTGTCAGACGAATGCGAACCAGTCTCCGTGTCCCCTACCCCGCCCGAGTATCAGGCGGCGAGAAGGCCTCGCCACTCCTCAAGGAGCTATGACCGAAAGTTGGTGACGGTCTGATCAGGCGGCTTTGATTTCGTGCTTGATCCCGTCGCGGAATTCAACCCCTTCGATGATTTCCGGCAGGCGGTTCTGGCCATCGAGTTTGCGCCATTTCTTCTTGGCTGACAGCATCAGCTGGTGGGTCATCGCCAGAGCTGTCTGGCGGCTCAGGCAGCCTTTGGTCTTGGTGGTCCGGTGCCGGACGGTGGCGAAAGTGCTTTCGATCGGGTTCGTCGTTCTGATATGCTTCCAGTGCTCGGCTGGGAAATCATAGAACGCCAGCAGGTCGGCGCGATCCTTGGTCAGGCACTTCACCGCGCGGTCATATTTCACGCCGTAGGCTTCGACGAAGAAGTCGAAGGCGATGTCGGCGCTGGCTTTGGTTTTCGCCATCCAGATGTCTTTCAGGTGCGCTTTGGCTTTCGGCTGGACCGATTTCGGCATGGCGTTCAGAACGTTGGCGGTCTTGTGCACCCAGCAGCGCTGGACCCGGGTCTTGCCATAAACCTCATGTAGCGCAGCCCAGAACCCCATCGCCCCATCGCCCACGGCCAGTTTGGGGGCGACCTCCAGCCCCCGGCGTTTCAGGTCCAAGAGCAGCTCCCGCCAGCTCTGAGTGCTTTCCCGAAAGCCGTCGATCAGGCCCAGAACATCCTTGTTGCCCCATTCGTCCGCGCCGATGATCGCCAGCATACATTGGCGATCTTCGTCCATTCTCGGCGTAAAGTAGACGCCGTCAGCCCAAAAATACACATAGCGCCGCGTCGACAGGTGGCGCTTGGACCAGCGCTCGTAATCGTCCCACCAATCCGCCTTCAGCCGGGTGATCGTGCTGGCCGACAGGCCGAGCGCATCCGGCCCGAGGAGCGCGGCAAGGGCGTCGGAGAAATCGCCGGTCGAAATGTCTTTGAGGTAAAGCCAGGGCAGCAGTTCCTCAATCGACTTGGCGCGCCGCAGGTAGGGCGGCAGGATCGTCGAGGTGAACTTCAGCGGCACATCCCCCGGTGCCCGATCCCGCACCCGGGGCACCTTCACCGGCACCGCACCGATGCCAGTCTGAACTTCCCGTTCGGGCAGATGGCCGTGGCGAACCAACCGCTTGCGGCCAGCGGCATCGGTCTGGTCAGCATGCGCGGCGAGAAATCCTTTCAGTTCCGCCTCGACCGCCTGTGCAATCAACTGCCGCGCACCCTGGCGCAGCAAATCTGTCAACGGGTCGGGCGAAAATCCTTCTGGCGCGCGAAACGCGACAACCGTATCCTTCGTCATGTGGCATATCCTTTTCTCTGCGAGAACTGCGGCGCGTGAACAACGCCTTGATATGCCACCCAATCTCCACGTCACCAACTTTCAGCTATAGCTCCTCCTCAAGTGAGGCGGCACGTGTCGTCTTATAGGTGTCGCGGTTTTGGAGGTGACGCTCCGTCGGAAAGTGGTTGTGGACCGAGGCGTGGACTGATGCGGATTTTTGCAAAGTTCGCATGCACCGGAACCGCAACATTGCCCGCTCTCGTCGTCGGAACCGCAGGTGCGAGTTCTCCGCTCGGTTGTTGAGCCAGCGCCCCATCTCGCGATCGTCGCCGCGGCCGAGGTCCTTCAAGGCAGCACCGTACGTCCGAAGACGGTCCGTGATGATCGCATCGGGCCTGCCATGTCGCTTCATGGATTTCTTCAAGAATTTCAAGGCTGTTTTCCGATCACGACTTTTGGTGAGGAGGCTCTCCAGCACCTCGCCCTCGTAATCAGCCGCCCGCCAGGCAGAACTGGATCGCAGCATCCGAGAACTCCGCAGGGCCGTCATGCAGTGCGAGCCAGGTCATCTCCTTGTCCAGCCAGATCAGCAACGAGCCGCGCTTGCGCAGCGCGCCGTTGTAATCGGACCAGTTGGTTGTGCGGTAGCGCGCGGGTGTTGGCTTGCTCATGCGGTCCGTCTAACCGCATGGATTCACAATGTGAATCCTCCACGATCAGAGTTGTGCAACATATGTAACCGCCCCAAACGCAAGAGGGATTTTGAAGCTGTCATGGCGCGTCATCGGGTGCTGACATATGTCCGGCCTCAAACTGCGGCCTCACAGTTGCCGCGGGCCCGTATAGTGTTCGCGGATCAGGCTCCAAATCAACGCCACGTGCTCGCAGGCACTTTGTTGCGCACTGGTTCGCCCGGCCCCATCTCACGACTTTTGCGCCAAACTTCTCCTTGCCCTCTTCCGCTCCGACGTTCTCGCGACTGTTGACGGCTTACGCCGCTACGGCCGGAGACTGGTAGACGCCGCCCCGGGCCATCAGTGCCCAGACAATCCGCGCCATTTTGTTCGCCAGCGCCACCCGCACCAGCATGGGAGGCTTGCGCGTCAGCATCCCGCCCAGCCATGTGCCTGGCCTGGCCGCGGCATGGACATGCCGCTTGATGATGACGCTGTTGGCCCCGATGATCAGCAATCGCCTGAGGGAGCGCTCTCCCATCTTCGTCGTGGCCCCGAGTCGCTGTTTGCCCCCCGTCGAATGCTGCCGAGGCACCAGCCCCAGCCAGGCGGCAAAATCTCGAGCCTTGCGGAAATTCTTGGGTGGCGGTGCCAGGGTCGCGATGGCCGTGGCGATCAGCGGGCCGATGCCCCGTTGCCCGGCAGGGCACGTTTACATGCCCGAGAGGGGGCACCGTCATCAGACGGCGGGCCAGGTCATTTCCCTTGGCTCGACGGGTGATCTCGGTATCGAGTTTGCCGATCTCTGCTTCCAACTGCGCCAGAGCCGCAATCAGGACTTTGAGTGTGGGAACGGCATCGACGGGCAGGCCGCATTCCGGGTCTTCGACGATTGCAATCAGCTTCGAGGCGTTCGCAGCACCCTGGGGCACGATCTGCCCGAACTCGGTCAAATGGCCGCGCAGGGAATTGATGGCCTGAGTCCTCTGCCGGATCAAAAGCTCGCGCACTCGAAACACCATCGCCGCGCCCTGAGTCTCTTCGCTCTTCACAGGCACGAAGCGCATTGTCGGACGTTGCGCCGCTTCGCAGATGGCCTCCTCATCGGCCGCATCGTTCTTTTGCCGCTTCACAAAGGGCTTGACGTAGGCAGGCGGGATGAGTCGCACGACATGGCCCAGCTTCCCTATCTCCCGGCCCCAGAAGTGGGCGCCGCCGCAGGCTTCCATCGCGACAACGCACGACGGCAGCTGGCTGAAAAACTCCAGAACCTTTCCTCGACGCAGCTTCTTGCGCAAGACCGCTCGACCAGCGCCGTCGGCTACATGCACCTGAAACACATTCTTAGCCAGATCGAGCCCGACCGTGATAATCTCCGACATGACCGCTCCCCTTTGTGGATCCTCACAGACCCACCTTGGCACATCGATGCCGTCGGGGGGCGGTTACATCATCAACGCCCGGGCAATCTTAGCCGGGCAATCTTAGCCGGGCAGTCTTTGCCGGACAGTCTTAAAGGCCAGAGGTGGCTTGGCCACCTTCGGCATTCAGATGGGTATAAAGCTGCGGTGCGGTGTGGCGCTCGGTGGCGTAGATCGCATCGATCACCCGCATCACCTTCAGCGCGCTGAGCGAATCGCCATTGCTGCCCTCGGGTTTGCCGTTGGTGATCCAATCGGTGAAACTTTGCGCCTCGCGGTCCCAGCTTTCATCGACATCGAAGGTTTCCGAGGATTCCTCGCGCCAGGTCGCAGCGGGCGCCTGCGCGCGGTTCTTCGCCACCACCAACTGCTCGGCGCCATAGGTGCCAGAGCCGGTTTTCAGCCCGTTCAGCACCATATAGCCGCGCTCCATGAACACTTCCAACGCGAAC
>JBKJTI010000341.1:0-3893 GCA_046590425.1 Cypionkella sp.
GAGGTCTGCGGACCAACCACGTGTTCGACGGCGGAAAGATATTCCCGCGCCAAGCCGCCATGTGCCACGATCACGATACCGATCACGCGTGTCTTACCTCGACCCTAGGGCAGGCATTGTCGCTGCCCTGCGTTCCAATTCACGATGCCGTTTTGACACCGGCCAGCCCGCTTCTGCAAGCACCTTGCCCAATTTTTCTGCAACTGCAACAGAGCGATGTTGCCCTCCGGTACAGCCAAAGCCAATCGACAGATGCGCCTTACCCTCTGCAAGATGGGCTGGCAGTAGCATCAGAACAAGCCCCCGCAACTTCTGGAAGAAATCAGCGAAGCGCGGGTCGGTTTCGATATAGGCAGCGACGCCTGCGTCGCGGCCATCTTTATCGCGCAGATCGGCTTGCCAGTAGGGATTCGCCAGAAAGCGGCAATCGAACACCATATCCAGACCGCGCGGCAGCCCGCGCTTGTAGCTGAAAGATTGCACCGACACCGCCATATGCGCCGTGGCATCGCGGTCAAACCATTTGCCGATTTCGGCCTTCAGATCATGCGGAGACATCTCTGATGTGTCTATAAGATGGTCAGCCCGCACCTTCACCGGAGCCAGCAGATCAATTTCGCGCGCGATGCCCTCGGTCGGGGTTTCCATCGGGGCGAGGGGATGGCGGCGGCGGGTTTGCGAATAGCGGCGGATCAGTTCATTCGGATCGCAATCGAGGTAGATCAGCTCTAGCCCAACGCGTGGATCACGGGTGAGGGTGTCGATCAGCTCGATCAGCGCTGTGGCATTGAAATCGCGGTTGCGCACATCCAAGCCCAAGGCGATGGGGCGGCCAAGGCTGGGGCCGTCGATCAGCCGGGGGACGAGGGAAAGCGGCAGGTTGTCGATCACCTCAAAGCCCAGATCCTCCAGCGCGTGGATCGCCGTGGTTCGGCCAGCGCCCGAAGGGCCGGTGATCAGCACCAGCTGATGCTCTGGTCCGGGTTCGGTGGGCCCCAGTGCCGTTTGGGCAAGATCGGTATGCGGTGTCACATCTGCCTCATTCCAGCCTTGCCCCCTTCAGATAGCACAAGACCGAAGCTGGAAAATGGTTGCTTTCTGCGCCAAGGACAAGGGGAAGCGACAGGCCCAGCAAAGATGTGATGCGTTTGGGTGGCAGACGTTGCGTTTCGGTTTGGTCAAGATCGACGACGAGGCTGATTTGGGTGCTGGGACGGGGATCGGAGTGCAGCAAGCCTACGCCGCGCGCCTCGATCATGCCGGACAACTGTGGCGGGCAACTGGCGATAAGCTGTTGGTCTTGCAGGGTGATCTGGGTTTGGTCATCGGCGATCAGCGCGGCACCATAGGCGATCAGTTGCAGCGCCAGCACGGATTTGCCTGTGCCAGATGCGCCGATGATCAGCACGCCCCGCCCGTTCACCGCCACGCAACTGGCGTGCAATAGCAGCGTCGTCACACCGGCAGACCAACCACAAACCGCGCGCCGAGCGGGTCGGAGGTGGGATCGGCATTGGTCGGGCGGATGTTTTCAGCCCAGATCACGCCACCATGCGCCTCGACGATCTGCTTGGAGATCGACAGGCCAAGGCCGGAATTGTTGCCGAAATGCGTCGGCGGCCGGTCGGAATAGAAGCGTTTGAACACCTTGGTCAGCGCCTGTTCCGGGATGCCCGGCCCAGTGTCTTCCACCACGATCAGCACCCGGTTTTCGCGACGGCGCGCCCAGACCCTCACCGCGTCGCCATCATCGCAGAACGACACCGCATTGGTGATCAGGTTGACGAAGACTTGCGCGAGGCGGCCTTCCAGCCCGTGGATCTTGATCGCTTCGGTGGGGAAATCGGTAATGAATTCAACGTTCTTCTCGCGCGCCTGATCGCCGAGAAATTCACCGAGGTTGGCGAGGGTTTTGACGAGGTTGAACTCCTCCTCCTCCTCTTTCACCAATTCACTATCAAGGCGCGAGGCGTTGGAGATATCGCTGACCAACCGGTCCAGCCGCCGCACGTCATGTTCAATGACGTTAAGCAATTTCTCGCGGTGTTCTTCTTTCTTGACCATCCGCATCGAGCCGACCGCCGAGCGCAAGGATGCGAGGGGGTTCTTAATCTCATGCGCCACATCCGCCGCGAACTGCTCGTTGGCGTCGATACGGTCATAGAGGGCTGCGACCATGCCGCGCATGGCGACAGACAGGCGGCCAATTTCGTCCGGGCGGGCGGCGAGATCGGGGATGCGGACGCGGCCGGGTGACATTTTGCGCGCATCGCGGTCGCGGCCCAGTTCGGCGGCTGCTGCCAAGTCTGACAACGGGTTGGCAATCGTCGAAGCCAGCACCAGCGACAGGCCGATCGACACCAGCAAAGCAATCACGAACATCTGCAGGATCTGTTCACGCTCATAGCGTACCAGGCGGTCAATCTCGCCTTCAGCCGAGGTCAGCACCACGGCACCGATGACCGCAGAGCCAAACCGCACCGGGCTTGCAACCGAGAACTGCGCGCCGCCGTCCACGCCGCGCCCGGTGTTCACCGCGACATCGCCGGTCAGGGCACGGGTGTAGAGATCGCGCGCCATCGCCTCGCCGTCGGCAGCGGAGGGGGGGCGGTTGCCCGCGCCCAGAAGTCCCGAGACGCCCTCCCAGATCGCATTGAGAAAATCGGTGATGATGGTCTTGCGATCATCGCGCAGCCCATCGCCGGGGCGGGGTTGACCGATGGTGTGCGATACCAGCAGACCTTTGGGATCAAACACAAAAACCTCAACCCCCGGCGCCACAGCCACACCTGTCAAATTCGTCGGCAGGGTGCCATCGGCATTGGTCGCTACAGATTCCACCACATTGGAAATCAACTGCGCTTCGGTCACCAAGGCCTTTTCGCGCTGCAATACCAGACTGTCGCGGAACGGGTTCATGAACAAAACCCCGGCGACCAGAATCACCAGTGCCATCAGATTGAACACGATGATCTTGCGCGCCAAGGGGGAGCGGTTCAGCGAGACGATGCCGCGCCGACCCCGCCCTTCGGACAAGGCGCTATCAGCCACAACCTCGGGCGAGACCCAGTCTTCGCCCAACAGCAACTCTCCCGGCGCCTTCGCCGGGGTCGCGTTCTTCATGGATATGTTTTGCGCCGCTGTCATGGCCTGACGGTCACTCTTCGTTGTAGCGGTAACCAATGCCATACAGCGTCTCAATCGCCGCGAAATCATCATCGACCGAGCGCATTTTCTTGCGCAAGCGCTTGATATGGCTGTCGATGGTGCGGTCATCGACATAGACTTGATCGTCGTAGGCCACGTCCATCAGCTGATCGCGTGACTTCACGAAGCCGGGGCGTTGAGCGAGGGCCTGCAACAGCATGAACTCGGTCACGGTCAGCGAGACATCGCGGCCTTTCCAAGCCACCGAATGCCGCAGCGGGTCCATGCGCAGATGACCACGCTCCATAATCTTGGTTTCTTCGGTGACGGCGACTTCGCCTGTCGCAATCGCTTCGTTGCGGCGCAGCAAAGCCCGGATACGTTCGACCAACAGCCGCTGGCTGAACGGCTTTTTGACGTAATCGTCAGCACCCATCCGCAGCCCAAGCACTTCGTCAATCTCATCGTCTTTGGAGGTCAGGAAGATCACCGGCATGGTGGATTTCTGCCGCAGGCGCTGCAAGAGATCCATGCCGTCCATCCGGGGCATTTTGATGTCGAGCACCGCCATATCGGGCATCCGGCGGTTGAAGGCATCCAAAGCAGACTGGCCGTCGTTGAACGTCTCAACCTCAAACCCCTCAGCTTCCAGAGTCATAGAAACCGACGTCAGGATGTTCCTGTCGTCGTCTACAAGGGCGATCCTTGCCATGTTTGGGCTTCCCTATACTGCTCGGCTTGCCTGA
>JBKJTI010000115.1:0-2555 GCA_046590425.1 Cypionkella sp.
TGTCCGGGGCAACTCGGACTATGGCGATAAACGCACCCATAATAAACGGCTCGGACCCGGGGGCGGTACCCGGCGACTCCACCAATTCACCCTTTCATTTGGGGCGTGTGGGGTCGAAACAGGATCGACGAACGTCTAAAGGGGCCAGCTTTTGCTCGGTGAGGTACTACCGTTATCGGTCCAAACGTACAGTTGCAAATGACAACCGTGCTCCGGCAATGGCTTTGGCTGCGTAAGCAGTTCGAGTCGCCGAAACTAAGTCCTTGCGCTTAGCCGCGTAAGGCGGGGTCCGCCGGAACCTGGCAACAGAATCCGGCACTTTTATCGCATTTTTCAGTAAGACAGTCACTGGCTTAGCGCATCAATTTGCGCAACCTGTCCAGCCCCCCCCATGCATTGCTGCTTGACGCAATCTCCCGAACTTCCTATCAAAAATCATGGGGTCCGCGAACACCCCGTGAGGCTCCGGCCCAAGGCTCGCATCCAATGTCACTGCACAGGATGCCCCATGGCCGGACCAAACCAGATCACCCCCGCCCAACTGATGCGCCTTATCGGCCTGCCCGATGCGCCTGCAATCGTCGATATTCGCATCCCCGAAGACCTCGCCGCCGATCCCCGCTTGATCCCCGGCAGCTTTGTTTTGGCGCATGATCGCTTCGATCCCGCCCCTGCTGCCCTTCTCGGCCAACGTGTTGTTGTGGTTTGCCAAAAAGGTCGCAAACTCTCTGAAGGTGTTGCCGCTCTCCTGCGCACCCAAGGCATTGATGCGCAGGTTTTGGAAGGCGGCTCGATGGCTTGGGCCGAGGCGGATTTGCCGATGATCCCGCTGACCGCCTACCCCAAAACCAATCTCTGGGTCACACGGCATCGCCCGAAAATCGACCGCATCGCCTGCCCGTGGCTGATCCGCCGCTTCATCGACCCCAGCGCCCGCTTCCTGTTCACAGCCCCCGCCGAGGTGCAATCAGTGGCCGAGCGTTTCAACGCCACTCCCTTTGACATCGAGGACTGCTTTTACAGCCACCGCGGCGACACTTGCACTTTTGATACCCTGCTTACCGAATTCACCCTTCACACCGACGCCCTGCAACGCCTCGCCCATGTGGTGCGCGCCGCAGATACGGACCGCCACGACCTCTCGCCGCAAGCCGCCGGCCTGCTTGCGATTTCCGTCGGCCTGTCGCGGCAATATCGCGATGACCTTGAACAACTCGCCGTCGGAATGACCCTGTATGACGCGCTTTACCGCTGGGCACGCGACGGCCATGACGAAGGCCACGACTGGCCCGCAGGGCGCAGCGCATGACCACTATCCCCGAACTGACCCGCGCCTTCGCCCGCATTGGCCTGCTGTCTTTCGGTGGGCCCGCCGCACAAATCGCTCTGATGCACCGCGAGTTGGTTGAAGAAAAGCAATGGGTTACCGAGGACGAATACCTCTCGGCCCTGTCGTTCTGTATGCTGCTGCCCGGACCCGAGGCGATGCAACTGGCGACATGGATCGGTTGGCGCAAACACGGCACCCTTGGCGGCCTGATCGCAGGCGGATTGTTTGTGCTCCCCGGTGCGCTCATCGTCCTCGCGCTCTCCATGATCTACGCCGCTTGGGGCACAATCCCCCTCGTCGCGGCGCTGTTCACCGGCGTGCAAGCCGCCGTCTTGGCCGTGGTGATCGAGGCGCTGCTGCGAGTGTCAAAACGCGCGCTGAAATCCCACACGCAGGGGGTCATCGCGGCGCTAGCATTTATCGCGCTATTCGCCTTCGCAGCCCCCTTCCCCGTCGTGATCCTCGCCGCTGGCCTCTGGGGATTTTTCACCGCAAAATCAAATCCCTCCGCCGCCACTGCCCTGCCCTCCCCATGGGCGCAATCGCTGCGCGCCACAGTGATCTGGGGCGCGGTATGGCTGGTGCCCCTGACGCTGACCCTGCTGTTCGCGCCACCCATCCTGGCCGACATCGCGCTGTTCTTCTCGAAACTCGCGATGCTGACCTTCGGCGGGGCCTATGCTGTGCTGACATGGATGGCGCAGGATGTGGTGCAGCAAAAACAATGGCTTACCCTGCCACAGATGATGGATGGGCTGGGCCTTGCCGAAACCACCCCCGGCCCACTGATCCTTGTGACCGAGTTTGTCGGCTACCTCGCCGCTGCCAAACAGGGCGTAGCGATGGGTCTCGCCGGAGCCATTATCACCCTCTGGATGACCTTCGCCCCCTGCTTCCTGTGGATCTTCGCAGGCGCGCCTTGGATCGAACGGCTGACCCATGCCCCACGCCTTAGCGAAGCGCTGAAAGCCATCACCGCTGCCGTCGTCGGGGTGATCGCCAACCTGTCACTTTGGTTCGCGGCACATGTGATTTTCGCCAGCGTCACACCGATAACTTTCGGCCCGCTGCATCTGATCTGGCCCGACCCCACCAGCCTGAGACCGCTGCCCACCGCGCTTGCGGCTTTGGCCGCCTACCTTCTGCTGCGCCGACACTGGCCGCTGCCGGGGGTACTCGCCCTCTGCGCGATAACTTCCGCTGCAGTTGCAGCATTCTGAGCCGT
>JBKJTI010000121.1:0-67327 GCA_046590425.1 Cypionkella sp.
AGTGCAAAGGCCGGGCGAGCGCGCTTGCCCGGCCTTCCCCTTCGATCACCGCCTGACCTATCACCGCTCTCAGGCGACCTGATCTTAAGAAAGTCGGCCTATGGCAGAGCGTGACGGCATTTTCCAAGTCTCTTTGATGAACGTGTTTCGCCAAGCCGCACGCGAGCGGGATGCTTCGTCGCGCGATGACGTTCTGACCGATGGCGATGGCCGGGTGCTGTCTGCCCGCAGTATCGAACGTCGCGAAGGGGCTGGGCAGGCGACCCTGCGCGATCATCTGGCGATTGATCTGGGCAACCTGATGGCGACCGTGCATTTGGAGGCTTCTATCCCCTTGAATGGCTTGGATTATGTCAAGAAGTCGATTTTGAACTACGGTATCCCCGATATATCGCGGCTTACGGTGGATGATCACCGCCATGCCCAAGTCGCGCGTGATTTGCGCGACGCTTTGCTGGCGCATGAACCGCGTTTGATCGCAGAAACCTTGGTGGTAAAAATGCGTCGGCCCGAGGCGGATGCCGCCCAGCGCATCGCCTTTGACATCACCGCCGAGATGGCAGCGCGTCCAGTCGATGTGCCGCTGGAATTCGTAGCCGAGATCGACACCGGGGCGGGGAAAGTCGCATTGTCGAACCTTGTGGTGCGCGGATGAACCGGGCGTTCCTAGAGGCGTATAACCGTGAACTCGCCCTGCTGTATGAGGGTGCCAAGGAATTTGCCGAGGATTTTCCGGGCATTGCCGAGCGTTTGGGCGGGTTGACGCAAGACAACCTTGATCCGGCCGTCGCTGGTCTGTTGGAGGGTGCAGCGTTTATGGCCGCCCGCGTGCAGTTGAAACTGGATACCGAATTTGAGACGTTCACTGGCGAATTGCTCGATCAGTTGTTGCCGAATTTTATGGCCCCAACTCCCTCGGCCATCCTCGCGCAAGCAGATCCTAACTATGCCGAGGATGAACTGGAGAAGGGCAAAAGCTTCGCCCCCGGATCTTATCTCGATGCCCGATATGTCGATCGGGACCAGCGGATTTCCTGCCGTTTTCGTCTGTCCGCCCCGCTGACTTTGTGGCCGCTGCGGCTGACCACGGCGCGGTTTGTCTCAGGCCCGACCGCGTTTCAGGCTTTGGGGCTGGATGTCGGCGCGGATACAGCCGGCGGGCTGATCCTGTCGTTCCTGCGGCCCACTTCCACCGCGCAAAAGGATAAACCTGGCAAGCCTGTAAGTGCTATTCAGGCCGATATGCTGCCTGTGTATCTAACGGGCGATCTGGGCGAGCAGATTGCGGTTTATGAACATTTGTTCACCAACACCACCCGCGCCACCATCCGCTATCTGGATGCACGCGGCGATCCAGTTTTTCTGCGGCTGGAACCGGGTTGGCTGGACCAGATCGGCTTTGAGGAAACTGAGGCGATCTTCCCCGAAGATACCCGCGTATTCCGCGGCTTCACCCTGCTGCGCGAGTTTTTTCTATTTCCGCAGAAGTTCTTAGGCTTTCGCCTGCAAGGCCTGCGCAAGGTTCTGCCGCGCATCCCCGCTGCCAGTTTTGATCTAATGATCGAAATGAACGCGGTGCGCCCCAGCCTGCCTGCCCGCATCACTGCTGAGAATTTCCGGCTGTTCGCTGCCCCCGCGATCAACCTGTTTGAGGAAAACTGCGCTCAGGTGAAGCTGGATACTTTGCGCCACGATTATCTTGTCAGCGCCGACAGCAGCCCCGCTTCGCATTACGAAGTTCATCGCATCACCGAGGTCTTCGCCTATTACGCCGGGGTGAAAACCAAGATCCCGGTGCATCCGCTCTATGGCATGCCCGCCGATGTAATGGCACCGCGTGAGGCGTTGTTTTACACAGCAAAGCAGCGGCCCCGACGGCTGACGGCGAAAGAAAAACGCTTCGGGCAGGTGCAGGGCTACACCGGGACCGAAAGCTTCATCTCGATCTACGAGCCGGGGCATCTGGATAGTGGCGAGCGCGTAAAACGATTGCAGATCAAACTGTTATGTTCCAACCGTCATTTACCGCAATACCTGCCGATCGCCCAAGGTGGTGCGGATTTCCGGTTGAACGATGATACAGCCGTGCCGTTGCGCTGTATCGCAGGGCCGACCAATCCGCGTGAGTCGGTGCTGGAACTCGATGATAGTGCGCCGCACCGCGCCAAGGCCGGCCCCGTGCATTGGCGGTTGATTTCCTTCCTGTCGCTGAATTTTCTGGGGCTGGATAACCGGGGCAGCCGGGATGAAGCGGCGGCGTTGCGCGAACTTTTGACCCTGTTCGCGGATGTGTCGGCGCAGATCACAGAGCGGCAGTTGCAGGGGATGAAGGCCGTCACATCACGGCCCGTTACCCGCACCATTCAACGCGCGGGCGGCTATCACGCGGCGCGCGGCACGCAGGTGACGTTGCGGTTTGATGAAAGGGCGTTTGAAGGATCGGGGGTGTTTTTACTCGGCGCTGTGCTGGATCGGTTTTTCGCCGAATACGCCAGCATCAACAGCTTTACCCAGCTTGTGCTGACCACCGATCAGCGCGGCATGATCAAGACCTTCCCGCCACGCACCGGGCAAGGACCGCTGCTATGAGTGCGCGGCGTGATGATCTGAAAGCCGACCCCGCCGCTTTTGGTTTTCTGGCGCTGATGCGCGAGGTGGAAAGGGGTCAGCCCGCGCAGCCACGGATCGGGCGGAATGGTAATCTGCGCGAGGAAATCGTGCGCTTGGGGCAGGAGCCGTTTCAGGCGTTCCCAGATCGGAATGTCAGCCAAGTGACGGAAAATACTGAGGGAAAACTACGGGTGCGCTCGAATTTCCTTGGCTTTTTCGGCCCACAAGGCGCTTTGCCGATGAACACCACCGCGGAAGTGCAGCAGTGGTATATGTTCAAGGACGAGGCATTTGTGCGCCTTGCCGATCTGTTTACCAATCGGTTTCAGCAGTTGTTCTTTCGCGCCTGGTCGGACGCACGCCGCATCACGCAATATGACCATCCCGGCGATGATCGGTTTCAGGGATATGTAGGGGCTGCGGTTGGTCTTGCCTCACCCTCGCTGCAAGGCCGTGGCACGGTGCCGGATATGGCGCGGCTGCCCTTGGTCGGCATCGCGATGGCGCGGGTGAAAAGCCCGGTGCGGTTGCGGCAGATTTTGGAAAGCCTGTGCGGCGTGACGGTGGAGATTGAGGAAAACGTGCCGGTCTGGCTGGGGTTTGAGGCTTCGGATTTCACCCGACTGGGGGCGGCAAACTCGGGGCTGGGGCGCGATTGTCGGCTGGGCAGCCGCGTGCAATCGGTGAATGAGAAGATCCGGGTAGCGGTGAGAACCGAATGTCTGCCGCAATATCAAAGTTTTCTGCCCGGTGGCTCCAGCTTTCAACGCCTGACCGAACTTTTGTTCACATACCTTGGGCATGAGACGGAAGTGGAAATCTCACCCTCGCTGCCCGCTGATCAGATCAAAGGCGTCGCCTTGGGAAAAGGTGGTGCTTTGGGCTGGACGGGGTGGATTGCGCCGCCCCCTGCTGAACCCGGAACATACCGATCCGATGCTGTTTTCGCCTCGGATCGCCGCTCTGCCTGACATTTGAAAACGGATTTGAAGGGAAACACTATGGCCGATATTAGCCTTGAGACCGTCGCCGGAAAGCTGAACCGGGTGGGGTATGATGCGTTTTTACAGTCGTTGCGCCACGCGAAAAATGAGGGCAACCGCAATGTGGAACTGTCGCATTGGCTGTTCCATATCGTGCAAAATCCGAAATCGGATATCTCGGCGACGCTGAACCATTTCAAGCTGGACCGCTCCAAGCTGGAAAAAGATCTGGCGCTGGTGATCGACAGTTTCCGCAAAAGTGCCACCGAAATGCCCTCAGTTTCCGAGTCAATGACCACCGTGATGGATCACGGCTGGCGCTATGCGACGCTGCTGTTTGGCGAGGCGCAGATCAGGACCGGGCATATTCTGGTGGCGGCGCTGAAGGACAAAGAGGCGCGCGCCAAGCTGGTGCAGATGTCGAAAGTGTTTGGTGAGATCAACCCGGATACATTGGTGAATGAGGCGCGGGGCGCGTGGAAGCACTCCGATGAGGAGGACATGCGCCCGATGGACGGCACCGGGATTGGCCGCGCCCAAGCGGGGGCTGCGGCAGTTGGCGGCACTACCGGCACGACGGCGCTGGATCGGTTCGCAGTGGATATGACCGCCGTTGCCGCCTCTGGTAAAATGGACCCGATTGTGGGCCGGGATGAGGAAATCCGCCAGATCATCGACATTCTGCTGCGGCGGCGGCAGAACAACCCGATCCTAACCGGCGAGGCCGGGGTGGGTAAAACCGCTGTTGTTGAGGGCTTTGCGCAGCGCTTGGCGGCGGGTGATGTGCCGCCAAAACTGCAGGGCACCAAGCTGTTCATGCTCGATCTGGGGCTGATGCAGGCCGGGGCGAGCATGAAAGGCGAATTTGAGCAGCGTTTGCGCTCGGTGATTGACGAGGTGCAGGGCAGCCCCGTGCCGATCATTCTATTTATTGATGAAATTCATACGCTTATGGGAGCCGGGGGTGCGGCTGGCACCGGTGATGCAGCGAACCTGCTGAAACCTGCGCTGGCGCGCGGCACCCTGCGCACGGTCGGAGCGACGACCTGGATGGAGTATGCGAAATACTTCGAGAAAGACCCGGCGATGACCCGACGCTTCCAGCCGATCACCATTGACGAGCCGTCGATTGAGCGCGCCTGCTACATGCTGCGCGGTATCCTTGAGCCGATGGAAAAGCACCACGGCGTGCGGATTTCCGATGAAGCTGTGGTGGCCGCTGTGAACCTTTCGTCGCGATACATCCCGTCACGGCAACTGCCCGATAAGGCGGTGTCGCTGCTGGATACCGCTTGCGCGCGGGTGGCGATCAGCCAATCCACCACCCCCGCCAAGGTGCAGGATTTGCGGGTAAAGATTCAGGCTTTGGCGTCGGAGATCGCCGCCAAGGAAGCCCAGCGCGATCTGGGTGAGGTTAATGAGGACCGCATCAAAGAAGCGCAGGCCGAACAGGCGGTGGCCGAGGGCGAATTGGCGGTGACCGAGGCGATGTATACCGACGAGAAGGCCAGGGTTGATGAGATTTTGGCGCTGCGCGCGTCCCTGACCGACGACGGTGCGGATACCGTGGCGCTGCGTGGCCAGCTTGCGGGCAAGATGACCGGGCTAGAGGAAACCAAGCCGGATGACCGGATGGTATATTCTCACGTTGATGAGCAATCGGTGGCCTCGATCATCTCGGATTGGACCGGGATTCCCGCCGGCCGGATGGTGTCGGACGAATTGCAGATGATCCTGACTTTGGGGGATCGGCTGAAAGAACGGGTGATCGGGCAGGATCACGGGTTGGAGATGATTGCCAAGCGGATTGAGACCTCCAGCGCGAAGCTGTCGAACCCGAACAAGCCGATTGGGGTGTTCATGCTCTGTGGGCCTTCGGGTGTGGGCAAGACCGAAACCGCGCTGGCGCTGGCCGAAGCGGTTTATGGCGGCGAGCAGAATATCATCACCATCAATATGTCGGAGTTTCAGGAGGCGCATACCGTCAGCCTGCTGAAAGGTGCCCCCCCCGGCTATGTCGGCTATGGCGAAGGCGGGCGGCTGACCGAGGCGGTGCGGCGCAAACCGCATTCGGTGGTGCTGCTGGATGAGATCGAAAAAGCGCATTCCGACGTGCATGAGCTGTTCTTCCAAGTGTTCGACAAGGGCATCATGGAGGATGGCTCGGGCCGACCGATCAACTTCAAGAACACGTTGATCCTGCTGACCAGCAATGTCGGCACCGAAGTGATCATGGAGATGGCAGAGAAGGGCGAAACCAAGCCAGCGGTGGAAGATCTGACCGAGGCGATGAAGCCCTACCTGACCCGCGTGTTCCCGCCAGCCCTGCTGGGCCGCATCGTGACGATCCCGTATTTCCCGCTGTCGACCGATGTTCTGGCGGGCATCGTAAAGCTGAAGCTGAAGGCCATCGTGCGGCGGATGAAGGAAAACCACGGCGCTGTGATGACGGTTTCGCCCGAGGTGATGGCCTATATCGTCGAACAGTGCAAGGATCCGGATTCGGGTGGCCGCATGGTCGACAACATCATCACCAACACAATCCTGCCCGATCTTTCCCGCGAAGTGCTAAGCAGGATGGTGGCGCAGACTGAAATGAAAACCGTGGAGATCGTGATGAAAGATGGCAAGATCGGCTACGATTTCGCCTGATTATCGGTGCGTGCAAGCACACATTCTACCGCAGCACTGTAGGGGGTGCTTGCACGCACCTTACAGTGCCTTCCTCAAATCGGCGTGCCCAAAAGCCCTGCAATGATCTTCTGATAGGCCAGCACTTCTGGCGGCGTCACAGCCACTGTGGGCAAGCTCGCACCACCCTTGCGGCTCATCTTCAACTCGGCCCATTCCTTGACATAGGCGATCGTGCGGCCTGCCAAGAACGGATTGGCCGTCACCACCCCCGCCCCCATCACATCTCCCACCAGTTGATCATCTTGCGCCTTCAGCACCATATTCGCGCCCTCGGCCCCGAGGAAATGGCACAGATACAGCCGCCCTGCGGTGATGTCATGGCCGCGCGCGCGCAGATAGCTTTCGCCTTCGCGGGCCAGCGCCGTGACCATTTCGCGGCTGATCGTGGGATCATTGCGCAGCGCCAGCAGTTCGGCCCGGCCCATCGTGCTGGCCAGATCGGGGCGATACTGCCCCATCATCCTGATCCAGGTGCTTTCAATAAACTGGCCCAGGCCTGTCGCCGAAGACAGCGGGTTTTTCGCATCGGCCTTGCCACCAGATTCCACGCGGATGATCTGATCGACCAAGGTTTCTACCGCCGAGCCGCCGCCGTCGGCCACCATGGTGCCGCCAGCGGCCAGCGGATCCACCGCCTCGCCATTTTCATAAAGCTCGAAATGCAGATGCGGCCCGGTGGATTGGCCCGTGGTGCCAATATAGCCGATCAGTTGCCCTGCTGTGACGATGTCGCCAGCCTTGATGCCATCGGCAAAGGCACTCAGATGCGCATACCGCGTCTCTGTCCCTCCGGCATGGGACAGCTTGATCAGGTTGCCATAGCTGCCGCCATCGCCCGCCAGAAACACCGTGCCGCCAAAGGCCGCCATCACCGGCGTACCGGTGGGTGCCGCCCAATCGGTGCCCCGATGCAGTTTCAACACTTTCAAGATCGGATGCATCCGGGGACCGAAACGCGAGGTCAGCACCCCCTTGGCAGGCGTCACCATGCCCGCCCGCAGACTGACGCCGCCACCGCTGCTCGCGGCGCCTCCCGGTACGAAACAGGCATAGTCCTCTTTGCCTGCGGCCTTGTAGACATGACATTCCAGCACCTTGCCCTCGCCCTTGATCGCGGCGTAGAGCACTTGGCCGGGGCCAGAGCCGCCAGTGCCCGCGTCTTTGGAATATAGCAGTGTCATCTTGTCGCCGGGGGCAGTGAAGCTATCCATGTCAAAGGCTTGGCTCATCATCACGATGGTTTCGGCCACCACCGCCGAGGGCACGCCATTGCGGATCGCCGCCGAATAAAAGGTATCGAGCATTCGATACTTGCGGCTGGTATCGACATCTGCCGTTGGCTGATCACCGGCAAAGCTGAACAGATCCTCCTCGACCCACGGATCGGCGGACGTCACCACCGTGCCCGCATCATTCACCGCGACTGATCCGAAATAGTCGGTCTTGGTGTAAAGCGAGGCCTGCACCGGGACCATTGCGCCAGAGCGGTTCGCCGCCCGCATGGCGAGGATTTTCCCCGGCCCAAGACTGCCAAGCTCCGGCACCAGCAGGGCTGCGGCATCGGCAAAGCGCTTGGCTGCAGCAGCGTCCATGCCGTTCTCGGTCATCAGCCCGGCCAGATCGGTGGTGTCTTTCAGGCGCAGGAAGGTGTCTTGATAGGGTGGCTTGCGCTGTGCTTCAGGCAGAATGTAGTTGACACTGGTGGTATTTTCGATCCGGGTTTTCACATAGGTTTCGGGCGCAGTGGTGCCGTCCATATTCTCACCCCAACTGCCATCACCATCGGCCACCACCACCGTCTGGGCAGGCTGCTCCGAAGGCACCTGCGGCTTTGGCAACGCGGTGGGGATTGCGCGTTGCGCCTGAAAATATGCGAAATCCTCGCGGCTTGACGGCAGCGTTGTGATCAGTTTTTCCTCGCCGGTGATCAGATCATCGGTCAGCAATGACAGCTCATTGCCCGTGCGGTCCGCCGGAATATCTATCGGGCGTAAGAGCAGCTTGGTTTTCTGCGCCGCCCCGGTATCAAAGCGCAGCACCATCGGATCGCCGGCAAGATCTACAAAGGCCGAGACATAGGCCGAGGGCGCGGCCTCGTCCGCCATATCCACCGGGTCCTCGGGAGTGCCGACAGTCACAACGCCACCCAGATACAATGCCATGGCCACACCGCAAACCGCCAGCAGCCCCGCGATCCAAAGCACCACAGGCACCGCGACGGCATTGCGCCGCCGCTGCGCTGATCGGTCACGCGCCGCTTTGAACCGGGGGTCGATTTCCATGCCAACCTTGCGGAAATAAGCTGAAATACACTGCAAGAACCGAAGGCAACCTAGCGCAGCCGTGGCTAACTGGCTAGCGACTCGCAGGTCGCTAAAACTTATCTAAAAATCTCATCCTCTGCGCGAAAATATCCTCGGGGTGAGGCGAAGCCGAGGGGGCCAGCCCCCCTATTGCGTCGCCGCCAGAAACAACGTCCAGCGTTGGGTCTTCAGCGTATCGACCTCAATAAACCCCGCCGAAATGTCGCCGCGCGACCAGCATTCATTGATGCCGCGAATGGAAAACTTGCGGGGTGAGACGCACATCTGCGTCGTGCCGTTCAGAATTGGCTGGCCGAATACGTCTTGCGCATAGAGGTAAATATAGCGGCTGGTCAGTTCTTCCTTAATCACGTTGGCGCATTGGTTTGGACCGATGGTCCACCAACCCTCAGTCTGAAACTCGCCCTGAACATCCTGTCCAATCGCGACATTCACCACGTCAAAGCTTTGGTTGCAGACAGCGAATTCCGCCTCCGCCGGGGTGGCGAGGCAGAGGCCGATCAAAAGGGGCAATGCACGGATCATTTGGCCAGCATAGCCGCCCTACCCCACGCCGCAAAGTGGCAAGCGGCGACTTTTCTGGTCGCAAATGCACCGGACAGCTGGCGCGTTCCTTGCCACGCTGACCAAAACCAAGGAGCCGCCATGCAGATCAAAGCCATTCGGGCCACGCCCGTGCTGATCCCGCTGGAGGCATCGTATCTGTGGTCCTATGGCGCTTTGGAAGGATTTACCAAGACGATTGTGGAGGTCGAAACCTCGGATGGTCTGATCGGTATTGCCGAGGCCCCCAGCCATGGTTCCGCCGCGATCATTGCGCGGATGGCTGAGGCACTGATTGGGCATGATCCGTTGGATATGGCGGGGCTGGAGCGACGGGTGCTGCCGTCAATGCCTACAAACCATTCCGTCACGGACTATGCTACACGGTCGGCTTGGGGTGGGATTGAGATCGCGCTGTGGGATTTGCGAGGCAAGCTGTGGGGTCAGCCGGTGGCGAACCTGCTGGGCGGGATTCAGCGCGATCGGATTCCCTTCACCGATTATTTTTCCTACCGTCTGTCGCAGGGCGACAAGGGCGGTGAGGCGAGTGTTCAGGATGTGGTGGATTACTGCCTGTCCTTGCGCGAAGTACACGGTACGACGTGGTTTGAGGGAAAGGTTTCTGAGCCCGATCTCAACGCCAATATCCGGCTGATGCAGGCCCTGCGCGCGGCTTTGGGAGATGACGCAATGCTGCGGATCGACAGCAATCAGGCGTTCTCTCTGCCATCCTGTCTACATCTCGCTCCAGCGTTTGAGGAATTGAAAATCCGCAACTGGGAAGACCCGACGCCGGACTGGACGGCGATGAAACGCCTGCGGGCGCGCACCACGATCCCGTTTTCAGGGCATAATGCCGATATCGGCAAGGCGGTGACTTATGGTGTGCCGGATGCGATTGTGTCGGATGTGGCGGGGTTTGGCGGCTTTTCGGCAATGCTGCGGTTTGTCAGTGGCTGCCAAGCTGCGGGAATTGATTTCTGGTGCTATTCCGGCGGTTCAGGTCTGGAAACCGCCGCCTATCTGCACGCCTGCGCCGCCCATCCACATATCCGCGAGCCGAACCAATCGCTGCTGCGCCAACAACCGCATGACGTGATCGCCGAAGGGCCGTTCAGCCCGAAGAACAATCATATCACTCTGCCGAAAGGCCCCGGACTTGGTGTGACGCTGGATGCCGACCGCGTTGCCTATTGCGCGCGGTTGTTGGTTAAAAACGGAGTGCCGAATAAATACCGCGACCCCGATGCGCCGGGGCAGATGCGGCGGATGCCTCTAGTTTGAGGCATCCCCGCGGGCCGAAGCGCTGGCTTGAGTGCCGAAAATCGGCTAGAGTGCTCCGCATTATTGCCATGAGGTATTGCGATGGCCCCCCGGATTGAGCTTAGCCGTCGGCAGGTGATGTTGGCGGCATCTGTTGTGATACTGCCGCTACCGGTCTGGGCAGGCAGTGAAGTTGGCGTGGTTGAAACCACCGAGGGCAAAGCCTGGGCAGCGGGATCTCCCTCCCGTGATCTCGCGGCGCAGGCAGTGGTGTTTTTGGGCGATGAGATTGGCACCGGGACGGAGTCTCGCCTCGCCATGCTGCTGGCAGACACCACGCGCATCCTGATGGGGCCACAGACCACGCTGACCATCGACCAATTCACCGCCGAAGCGGGAGGCGAGTTGGTGCTGGGTGCCGGGGCTATGCTGTTTGACCGCGATCAGGGTGCGCCGAAAACGCCGGTACAATTGAGCACCGCGTTTGGTCTGATCGCTGTGCGCGGCACACGTTTTTTTGCCGGGCCTAGCAAGGGTAAGTTTGGGGTATTTGTCGAGCGCGGCGAAGTGCGTCTGTCCGGCGGCGGGGTTGAAGTGGCAGTTCTGCCGGGATTTGGCAGCGATATTTCGGCACCGGGCGAGGCTCCGTCGCGGCCAGCAAAGTGGAAGCAGGCGCGGATTGCGGCGGCGATGGATTTGGTGGGGGCTTAGCTGTTGGGCGGGAGCGTGTAGGCCGCCACCTTGCCAAAGCCGCGCAACTCGACCTCGCCCATGCTTTGCCATGGCAGCGCGGGAAGTGCCGCGCGTAAAGCTGGCCCCGCCAACAGCGTGACGCCGAGGCTTTTACCCGCTTGCTCTAGCCGTGCGGCAATGTTCATCGCGCGACCGTGGGCGGTGTAGTCCAGCTTTTCCCCCGCGCCAACATCGCCAACCACCAGCACGCCACATTCCATGCCGACGCGAGTGATGCCGAGGCCTTGGCTTGCCGGATCGGCGGCAAATGCCACACCATAGGCCCGCAGCGCTTTCCCCGTTTTCACGGCGAGAGCGCAGTGGTCGGGCAGATCGAAGGGCGCGTTGAACAGCACATGCGCGGCATCGCCGACGAATTTCTCGATCATGCCGCCATGTGCATGAACGATCAGGGTCAGCCCGGCGAAATAGCGATCCAGAATGGCGATCAGATCAGCGGGCGACAGGGCGTCGGCATAGGGCGAGAACCCCGCGATGTCCGTGAACAAAGCGGTGATCTCACGCGCCTCCCCCGGCAGGCGGGCAAGGCCCGGTTGCGCCGCGATCCGTGCCACAACAGCGGGTGAGAGGTGTCGTTCAAACCGCCGCCGCAGGACTTGGGCATGACGGCGGGCGGCCAGCATCGCGGCGGTGGTGGCGGTGAGGCCCGTGGCAAGCGGCAGCAGGGCTGGGTTGACCGGGTCGAGTGCAAGGCCGGCACGCAGCCACAGCGCGGTGACGGCGATTGCCCAGAGCGCAGGCAGTGCAAGTGTCACACTCAACGCCTTGGTCGCGGAACCCGTTGTGGCGACCCAAAGCGCCAGCAAGGCCATGGCCACAGCCACCGCAATCTCGACCCATAGCGCCCAAGCCGGGCGCAACAGGAGGTGTTCCGAAAGCATGGTCTCGATCGCATCGGCTTGGATCTGCACCGAGGGCGCAAGCGGGGTCATGGCAGTCGGGCGCAGGGAAGCAGCTTGCGGCGCGCTGGGGCCAAGCAAGACGATTTTTGGGGAAAAATCGTGGTCTTGGGACAAAGCCTCCGCCAAACTGATGGTGCGGTTGCTCCATTTGGCCGGATCGGTCGGGCGGATGCGCAGATCGGCATGATCTCCCAACGGCAGTGCGATAGTGCCAAGCGTCAGGCGGCCTTGCCCGATGCGCAGCGCACTGGCAGCTTGCGACAAACGCACGATTTCCGCAGCAAATCCGGGGGCGGGGGACTGGTCAGCCAGCACGAGCAGCGGCACACTGCGGACCCTGCCTTGTGCCTCACCGCGCAAAGCGCTGACGCCTAGGCCAGCAGCGGTCAGGCTGGAGGCTTCCAAGCCATTGGCAAACCATGGTTGGGTTGGCACGGACGGGCCAGACGACAACAGCGGTGTCAGCGGTGGCACAGGACCCGCTTGATCTGACAAAGCGGCGGCCAGAACCGTGGGCACACGGGACAAAGCGGTTTGCAGGGCGGCATCGCCATCGGTCAGAGTTGTGCCGCCCGGCACATCAGCCAAGGCCAACGGTCCAGCAGGGTCGGGGCCAGAGAGCACCAGATCAAGGCCAAGAACGGCGGGGTTTTGCGCGGCGATCTGGTCCACCACCCGCGCCAGCCTTGTGCGCGGCCAAGGCCAGCGGCCAAGCTGGGCCAAGTCTTGTGAGGTGATTTCGATCACCTGCACCTGACCTGAAGGCGCTATCGCGGTGGCTGCGAGGCCCGCGTCGAGGGCGGCCTCGCGCAGATTGCGCAGGCTGTCGGGCGTGGCCAAAGCCACAACGCCTGCCAGCAGCAGAGCGGCACAACCGGCGCGTAGGGCGGCGGGCTCAATCCGCATCTGGTTCGGCCAAGGCTTGCAGGGCGGGAATGTCGCAAATCCAGCCGTCAGGCCCCTTGATCAAAGCGCCCGCCTCGGCCAGTGCCAGAAGCGCGCGGTTGACCTTGGGGCGGCTGGCGCCGAGCACGGTGGCGAGTTCAGTCTGGCTGATCTCTAGCCGCAGGGTAGCGCGGCTGGGCAGATCGAGGCCGTTCAACTGCTTCAGCGTGAACAGCAGGAAACGCGCAGCGCGGGCCTCTAGCGGGTAAAGCGCGATGGATTCCAGCTGCTCAGTCGTCTCGCGCAGGCGACGGCTGAGATAGCGTGCGACGCCCATGGTTAACTTGGGGTACTTACTGGCCAGCGCCTCGTAACTCCGGCGGGCAAGGACATAGCCAGTGGTGTCCAGCACCGCCGTGGCATCCGCCGAGCGGGGGTCTTGATCAAACAGCGCCAATTCGCCCAAAGTATCGCCGGGTTCGGCATGGCGTAGTGTCAATTCACGCCCCGCCTGGGTGATCAATGACAACCGCACCCGCCCGGATTTCAGCGCCACCAGCCATTCGCCCGCATCGCCGCGTTGAAAGATCACTTTCCCCGCCGCCCAGCGCTGCGCGGTCGCCGCTGCATCGATATCCGCCAGCACCGCATCGGGCAGACCCTGAAACAGCGGGAAAGACCGCCAGAAGCTTGGTTTCTCACGCAGGGGCGGTGCAGGGCTCATCCGGGCTCCGATGCTTTTGGCAAACTTCGCGCGCTCTGCGGCTTCACGCAAGAGCCTGCGCACAAAACCCCTGTTCCACAGGGAACAGCCGCCCGCGCCGCCGCGTGCCATTCAAGCCTTACGACGGCAATCACGCCGCGTGGCGCAGTTTTGATGGAGAATACAATGGCATCCCTTTTTGGCAAATCCGGCACCCTTGGCAATGACTCGGAAGTCACCGACGGCACTTTGGGCGTCTTGAACGATGTCATTTCCGGTCTGACCGGCAATGACACGTTGTTTTCCTACTTTGGCGACGACACCTTGTCGGGCGGCGAAGGCAATGACGTGCTGCATGATGAGGCCGTGCTGGGCATCTCGGGCAATGACAACCTGAACGGCGATGATGGCAATGACACCCTGTTTGGCGGGCTGGGCAGTGACACGCTGAACGGCGGCGCGGACACCGATACCGCGACCTATGTCGGCTCGACCGCTGCGGTGAATGTCGATCTGACACGCTCGACGCAAATCGGCGGCTATGCACAAGGCGACCGCTTGATCAGCATCGAGAATGTGAGCGGCTCGGGCTTTGCCGATCGTTTGGTGGGCAATAGCTTGGCCAATCAGTTGCAGGGCTTAAGCGGCAATGACAGTGTCTTCGGCGGCGCTGGTGCGGACAGCATCTTTGGCGGCAGCGGGCGGGATAGCCTTGATGGCGGTAATGACAGCGATGTGATCGACGCGGGCTCCGACAATGACTCCGTCCTGGGCGGTGCAGGCAATGATCAGCTTTTTGGCAACACCGGGCGCGATGCGATGTTTGGCGGCACCGGCAATGATCGGATGGATGGCGGCAGTGATGCCGATACGATGGCGGGCGATGCGGGCAATGACAGCATCACCGGCGGCAGCGGCAATGATTCGCTGACCGGGGGTTTGGACAATGACAGCTTGGATGGCGGCGCGGGCGATGATCGACTGGATGGTGGCGTGGGCAATGATCTGGTGCGCGGCGGCGTCGGCAACGATACCGTACTGGCCAGCTCGGGCGATACGCTGTTTGGCGACACAGGCACCGACACGCTGGATTTCAACAATATGTCGAGCCGCTTTCAGGTGATCGGTGCCAACAACCAGATCAACCTTGCGACTGGCACCTTCCGCAGCACCAGTTTCTCGGGGTTTGAGAATGTGATCGGCACCAACAACGTGGACACCATCACCGGAAGTTCGGTGGCAAACCGGCTGGAGGGGATGGGCGGCAGCGACACCGTCCTTGGCGGCTTTGGTAATGACACCATTCTGGGCGGTGACGGGGCGGACAGCATCGAGGGCGGCTTTGACGCGGACCAACTGTCTGGCGGCGAAGGCAATGACCTGATCTTCGGCGGCAGCAGCAGCGATACGTTGGATGGCGACTCGGGCAATGATGTGATGAGCGGCGGTTCCAGCGATGATCGGGTGAACGGCGATTCTGGCGATGATCAGATGCACGGCGATAGCGGCAACGATGTGATGAACGGCGGCACCGGCAATGACGTGATGGCAGGCGACAGCGGCAATGACGCGATGACCGGCTTTCTGGGCAACGACATCCTAAGCGGCGGCGAGGGCAACGACACCATTGACGGCAGCCTCGACAACGATCGGGTTGAGGGCGGTGCGGGTGGCGATCTGCTCAGCGGAGGCACCGGCAATGATGTGCTGGTCGGCGATGCCGGGGCGGATGTGCTGACCGGGGGCAGCGGCGCGGATGTGTTTGTGTTCCGCGCCAGCACCGACTCACTGAACCAGTTGGGGGGGGCGGATCTGATCACCGACTTCCAGATTGGCATCGACAAGCTGGACTTCACCAGTCTTGATTCCGATGCCATTGCTGCCGGGGATCAGGCTTTTGCCCTGGTGTTGGGCGGAAATGCGGCAAGCACCATCCATATCGAGAAGTTCGGCGCCGGAGCCGATGCGATCACCCAGATCGCGGTCAACATGGATGGCGATGGCAACCCCGATCTGATCGTGCAATTGACTGGGAATCTGAACCTGGGTGCGGGCGACTTCTTGCTCTGACTCCAGCGAATGCACTGCAACGCTCCGGCTTGGTCCGGGGCGTTTGCTTTTATGGGTGTTTGGCCTGCAGATTTGCTTCAGGATCCGAGCACCGATTTCATCAGTGCTGCGCTAAAGGCGGTCAAATATGCTCAAAGCGTCCGAGCCACCCTTGACCCTAATGGCGACGCACCGAGTTTCCACCGTCGATGATTTTGTTGATCAGGGCTGCCACTGCGGCATGCGTGGCGGCGGATAGCTCACCCGCAGGTACATTTTCGTGCGTTGCGGCTGCGTCTTTCAACACGCCGACAATTTCAGCTTCAGGAAGAACTTTGCGATCGTTCAGCGCGAGCATCAGGGATTCGCAGATTGCAAGGGCGGCAAGTCCAGCAACGTCGGGGACAGCGGACATCAACTTTAACTTTCTGTAGGGAGTCTGTGGGGCTATCACGCCTTTGAGCACCCCAGTGGATATCTTTGCAGGTAAAGCGAATAGCGTGCTAATCTGCATCAGTATCATCGGTCCTCATATGCAGAAACAAAGGGTGGGGTCGATTTTTGGCCCGCAGTCGCAACCCAAAGGGGTAAGGTATGGCGGAACAAAGCACTGGACTGTCAATTTTGGACAGCCCCTTTGCCCGCAAGCTGACAACATTCGTTCATTTATCGCAGGACGATTTGTCAGTTTTGTCAGATGTGTATCGCCGCAGGCGCAGCTTTGCGGTGGGCCGCGACATGATCCATCAAGGGCAAGCAGACCAAGCCGCTTATATCCTCGCCTCCGGCTGGGCCTGTTCCTACAAAATCCTACCCGGCGGCTCGCGGCAGATTGTTGATTTCCAGATTCCGGGCGATTTCTTGGGTCTGCGCTCGGTCTTGTTTCGCACCGCCGATCACAATGTGGAACCCGTCACGCGGATTCAGGCGTCCGTGGTCACAGAGCATGATCTGCTTACGGCCTTTACTCAGACACCGCGCTTGGCCACCGCTGTACTTTGGGCGGCGTCGCGTGATGAGGCGATGGTGGTAGAGCATCTGGTGGGCTTGGGCCGCCGCAATGCCTCTCAACGCATGGCACATTTCTTGCTGAAACTTGGCGCGCGCCTGAAACTTGTGGGGCTCGCCAATAGGACAGGATATAACTGCCCGCTGTCGCAATACATGTTGGCCGATGCTCTGGGACTCAGCGCGGTGCATGTCAATCGGGTGCTGCGCGAGTTGCGCGAAGACCGGCTTTTGACCTTCCAGAAGGGCAAGGTCCTGTTTCAAAACTATGAGGCTTTGGTCGAGTTATCCGGCTTCGACCGCGCTTATCTAGATCACGAAGGTCCGCTGTTGCGGTGAATATAGACTTTGATAAACGGGTACCGTGAAACGCCAGAGCCAACGAGGAATCGGCAGCTTGGCCCTAACGTTTCACTGCAGTTTTCACCAAAAACCGAACCGCACGTAGCCACGATTCATGGCCAAATCTGCCACTGCCAATGCGCCGCAACACTGATCCATGTTGGCATTTCCACATTTTTTGGAGCGAAATCGGGGCCGTCAGCACCTTGGGCGTCTGCGGCTTTGCTCTGGCGCAATCAGCCCCGCCTCTCTAAAAATTCATCCTCTGACTGATCGTGGTTAGTGCGCAGGACGGTCCTTGCACCCAAAATGATCGTAGCACGAATGATCTGGTGGTGCCGTTTTGGCTCACGCCCACTCTGCACCTTTTCATGACAAGGAGCCCGACTATGGCAAACGAGAATGCTGTTTTTCTAGCCCCGCATGTCGATGCTGTCTGCAGTGATCACGATCTCACAGACTATGATGTTGTCGCGGAGATGATTTCTTTGCGGGACGATATGGTCAAATTTGCCCAGAGCTTGCAAAGAGTTGCGAACCCCGCAACCGATAGTTTGGGCCATGATCTGCTATTTGGTGCCGAAAGATCCTGTAGATATTTGGGGCAAGACGGCCAAGTGGCGCAAGCCCGAATCGCAGCTGCAATGGCGCTAGATCCCTACATCGCGGTTGTCACTTTGGAACTTGCAGCTGAATTGAGCAATTTGCTTGATGCTCTGGGCTGAAATTGGTGCCATACGATCCAGTGATGGGGCCTTTTCGCAATCACCGGTTGTGATCAAGGCAAGGATGTGAGCCTGTATCAGAGGCTTGTCAGCTGCCGCCAATGTGTTGCGCCACAAGCTTGACCCATCCCATGCGCATGCACGGGTACATCACGTTCAGCTCTTAGCACGACCTGAAATTTCGGCCCCGCTCGACTTGCGTCCAACCAAAAAATCTTGCGCGATGGGAACGAATGCCTGTCGCCAGAGTTGTATTTTTATCTTTGCGAATCTTGAAAGGAAAGCCGATGAATTGGGACCAGATCGAAGTCAAATGGGCGGCGATGGCCCGTCGGGTGCGATCCGATTTGCCGCAAAATGCCCGCCCGGTGCCAACCCAAGCCGCTCCTCTCACGCAGCCAGGTGACCTGCCCGAACCGCCTCCGGCAGAAGTTAGCTCCGTGAATGCACGGTGATCAGAGTGACTGGGCGCTTTCGCCTTTTGGGTTGGCTGCAAAGCAAGCCCACTGACAAGTTGTGGGGTGAAAAATCCCCGATCCGCTCCGATCTTTTCGGAATCGAGCGGCTAGAACATCACGCGGTTAGCTTGGCCACCGCGCAACCGATCAGCCAAGGCCGCCCGGTTGCGGTGTACAGCTTGCTGGCGCGGGTGAAAGACAACGCCGAAGCTTTGCTTGCCGCCTACAGGGCAGGGGCGCAGGCGCTGGATGCAGGTCAACCGATTACGCCTGCCGCCGAATGGTTGCTGGATAACTTCCATATCGTCGAGCAGCAGCTACGCCAGATCGAAGATGATCTTCCGCCCGGCTACTATCGGCATTTGCCGAAACTGGCAGATGGTCCGTTGGCGGGCTATCCGCGCGTGCTGGGGTTGGCTTGGGCCTATGTTGCGCATACCGATAGCCTGTTGTCCGAGACCGCGTTGTTGCGGTTTGTGCAGGCCTATCAAACCGTTCAGCCGCTGACGATTGGTGAGCTGTGGGCAGTTGCGATCACTCTGCGCATCGTGCTGATCGAGAATATGCGCCGTCTGGCAGAGCAGATCACGGAAGCGAACCGTTTGCGAGAAACGGCTGACGCTTTGGTTGATCAGGTATTGGCCTCCAGCGCTTCCGGCGTCTCTGCCCATACCGTTTTGGCCGGACTGGATGGTGTTGACCTACCCGAGATCATGGCGGCACAAGTGGCCAAACGCCTGCGTGGCACCGATCCTGCGGAAACGCCGCTGGCCGGTTGGCTCGATGATCGCTTGCGGCATCTTGGGATGTCGGTGGAAACTGTGGTATCCAACGCGCAGGCGCGGCAGGGTGCGTCGAATGTCACCATGCGCAATATCGTCGCTTCGATGCGGCGGCTTTCCGAAATGGATTGGGCCGAGTTTTTTGAGGCGGCCAGCCTGATTGATACCCGCCTACGTGCCGCGCCGGGCTACGCGGATATGGATTTTGCCACCCGCAACAGCTACCGCACCGCCATCGAGATGATCGCCCGCCACTCAGGCCATGATGAAGCCGCAGTGGCGGAAGCCGCTTTAGCGATGTCGCAAGCGGGCGACACGCCTGCCGCCCGCGATCCCGGTTTTGCACTGTTCGGCGCAGGTCGCGATGCTTTGTGCCGCAGTCTGGGCTATGCGCCACCGCTGCGTATTACGCTGGGGCGACAGTGGCGGCGGTTGGGCCTGTCGGGGTATCTAGGCGGGATTGCTTTGGCTTCGGTGCTGTTTCTAACGGCGGCTTTATGGCTCACAGGATTGCACAATGCAGCCCTGATCCTCAGCGGCGTCTGGCTGGCGGTAGAGGCTGGAACCGCGCTGGTCAATCTATTGATCACCCGACTGGTCGGCCCGAAACCGCTGCCGGGTCTGTCGCTGGAACAGGGCATCCCCGAGGAAATGCGCACGCTTGTGGCTGTGCCGGTCTTGCTGGCAAATGTGCAAGACCTGATGCAGCAGATCGAGCAGTTAGAGGTGCATCACCTCTCCAGCGTCGGCGGCGCGCTGCATTATGCGCTGTTGTCCGATGGCCCCGATGCGGCCGAGGCCACCACACCGCTTGACACCGCCTTAATCACCACCGCGCAGGCTGCGATTGCCAAGTTGAACGCCACCTATCCGTCTGAAGCCGGCGACCGGTTTCTGTTTCTACATCGCGAACGGCAATGGAACCCGTCAGAAGGCGTCTGGATGGGATGGGAGCGTAAGCGCGGCAAGCTGATCGAGTTGAACCGATTGCTGCGCGGTGCGACCGATACCAGCTTTCTACCCGGTGCCGTGGTGCCGCAAGCTGTGAAATTCGTCATCACGCTGGACGCAGACACCCGGATCCTGCGCGACACCGTGCGGCGGCTGATCGGCAAATTGGCGCACCCTCTGAACCGTCCGGTCATCGACCCTGCCACTCAGCGCGTGACCTCCGGTTATGGCATTTTGCAGCCGCAAGTCACCCCCGCATTGCCGCTGGGGATGGACGGCTCGCTCTATCAACGGATTTCCTCCAGCCCCGGCGGGATCGAGCCCTATGCGGCAGCGAGTTCGGATGTGTATCAGGATTTGTTTACCGAAGGATCGTTTACCGGCAAAGGCATCTATGACGTTGATGCCTTCATGGCCGCCATCGAAGGCCGGGTGCCAGACAATACCTTGTTAAGCCATGATTTGTTCGAGGGCAGCTTCGCGCGCGCGGGCCTTGCTTCGGATATCCAAGTGGTCGAGGATTTTCCCGCCCGCCAAGATGTCGATGCCCGCCGCCAGCACCGCTGGGTGCGCGGCGATTGGCAGTTGTTGCCATGGATCACAGGTAATCGGAAGACCACAGGCGGAATTTCGGCGGTCAACCGCTGGAAAATGATCGACAACCTGCGCCGCTCTTTGCTGGCGCCGATGACCCTGCTGTCACTGTTTGTGGGCTGGCTGTTGCCGCTGCCGCAGGCCTTGGCGTGGACCGCTGCGGTGTTGGTCTTGCTGGCAATGCCTAGGTTGATCGCCTTGCCACTGGCCATTCTGCCGGGGCGGGCTGGGATCACCGCGCGCAGTCACTTTCAGGCCTTATTTGCGGATGTGAAGATCGCGTTTGCACAGATCAGCCTGACCGTGGTCTTGCTTGCGGATATGGCAGCACTGATGCTCGACGCGATTGTCCGCACGGCCGTGCGGCTGCGCAACGGCACGCATATGCTGGAATGGCTGACAGCAGCGCAATCCAGCGGTGGCGGTCTGCCCGGCTATGCAAGGTTCTATCTGCTCAAAGCGCGTGGCGTTGCGCTGGGTCTGTGCCTCTGCGGTGTGGCGGTTGTTCTGAATGAGCCTGTATGGCCGCTGGCCCTGACCTTTGCCATCATCTGGCTGGCCGCCCCCGCCATCGCACGCCTGATAAGTCTGCCGCGTCTGGGGCGCATCACGCCGCCGCTGACCGCATCAGAGCGCGACACACTGCGCCTGATCGCCCGCCGCACCTGGCGTTATTTTGAGGCCTTCGTGACTGAGGCCAACCATTTCTTGCCGCCCGATAACTTTCAGGAAATCCCCCGCCCGGTGGTGGCCACCCGCACCTCGCCCACCAATATCGGCCTGTATCTGCTGTCGGTGACGGTGGCGAAAGACATGGGCTGGATCGGTCAGGCCGAGGCCGTGACGCGGTTGGAGCAGACCCTGACGACGATGCAGCGCCTGCCGCGGTTTCGCGGCCATCTTTACAACTGGTACGATACTTCAGATCTGCGCGTGCTCGACCCGGCCTATGTCTCCAGCGTTGACAGTGGCAACCTTGCAGGCCATCTGATTGCCGTCGCACAGACCTGCCAGGAATGGCAGACACACCCCTCGGCACCTGATTTGCGCGGGCTGCATGATGCGCTGATTTTGGCGCAAGAAGCGCTTTCGGCCCGCCCGGATGCACAACTTTCTGACCTGCTTGAACAGGTCGCCAACCACCCCGCCCGCGCCGCAGAGGCCGCCGCTTTGGCCGAGGCACATGCCGGAGCAGACTCGGAACTCGCGTTCTGGACGCGGGCGATTGCTGCCAGTCACGCCAGCCAACTCGCCGATCCCGCTACGGCGGAACGCCTGCGCGCCGTGGGCGATCTGGCGCGGCAACTGGCGATGGATATGGAATTCGGCTTTCTGATGCAGGCGGAAAAGAAGCTGCTGTCGATCGGCTTTTCCGTCTCAACCAATACGCTTGACGCCAACTGCTATGACCTTCTCGCGTCCGAGGCACGGCTCGCCAGCCTGTTTGCGATTGCCAAAGGCGATGTGGAAACCCGGCACTGGTTCAGGCTTGGTCGCGGGGCCACCCCCATCGGCGCGGGCTCGGCGCTGATTTCGTGGTCGGGCAGCATGTTTGAATATCTGATGCCCTCGCTGGTGATGCGCGCGCCTGCGGGGACGGTGCTGGAGGAGACCAACCGCCGGATCGTCGAACAACAGCAGGCCTATGCGGCGAGTTTGGATATCCCATGGGGCATCTCGGAATCCGCCTATAATGCCCGCGATCTGGAGATGACCTATCAATACTCCAACTTCGGCGTACCGGGGTTGGGGCTGAAACGTGGTCTCAGCGAAAACCGCGTGCTGGCCCCCTATGCCACCGGCCTTGCCACCATGGTCGATGCAAAAGCGGCGTTGCAGAACTATGAAGCTCTGGCTGATCTGGGTGCCGAGGGGCGCTTTGGGTTCTATGAAGCGGTGGATTTCACCGCTTCCCGTGTACCCGAAGGATCTACCAGCGTCGTCGTGCGCAGCTTTATGGCGCATCATCAGGGCATGACCATCACCGCTATCGCCAACGTGCTGCATCACGGCGTGTTGCGTGACCGCTTTCATGCCGAGCCGATCATTCAGGCCGTCGAATTGTTATTGCAAGAACGGGTGCCGCGTGATGTGCCCATCGCCCCGCCACGCGCCAAAGAAGTCTTGGTGGCGGCGGTTGAGACCCTGTCGGCACCGGTCGTGCGCCATTTCGAAAACCCTGTTACAGTTGCGCCAACCGCTCATCTTCTGTCAAATGGCGGCTATGGCGTGATGCTGACCCCGACCGGAGCAGGCTTTAGCCGCTGGGGCGATCTGGCTATCACCCGCTGGCGCGCCGATGCAACGCAAGCGCAACACGGCGGTTTCATCTATCTGCGCGATGTGCGTTCGGGCGGGCAATGGTCTGCGGGCGTGCTGCCCACCGGGCGGGATGCCGACCAGCACCGCGCCGTGTTTTGCGAACATCACGCAGCCTTCACCCACACCGCCCGCCATTTGCTGACCCATACCGAAGTGGTGGTCTCTGCCGAAGATGACGCCGAAGCCCGTCGCGTCACGCTGACCAACACCGGGCGTCACCCGCGTGAGATCGACGTGACCTCTTACGCCGAACTCGTGCTGGCAGCCCCTTCTGCCGATCTGTCGCATCCGGCGTTCTCCAAGCTGTTCGTTGTCACCGATTACCTGCCCGAATTGGGCGTGCTGATCGCCACGCGGCGCAAGCGCAGCCCCTCTGATCCCGAGGTCTGGGCCGCGCATGTCGCCGTGGTGGAAGGTGCCGAAACAGCACCACTGCAATACGAAACCGACCGTGCGAAATTCATCGGGCGCGGGCAGATGCTGAGCAATCCTGCCGCCGCTGAAACCCCGCTTTCCGGCACCATCGGCACGGTACTCGACCCAGTATTTTCGCTGCGCCGCCGCGTTTTGATCCCCGGTGGTGGCCGCGCGCGGGTGACGTACTGGACCATGGTCGCCGATACGCCCGAGGCTTTGCTGGATCTTGTCGAACGCCATCGCGACCCCTCAGCCTTTGGCCGCGCAGTGACGCTGGCTTGGACACAAACGCAGGTGCAACTGCGCCATCTGGGTGTCAGCGCGACGACGGCCTCCGATTTCCAAAGGCTGGCCGGTATGTTGGTACGCGGCGATGCGCGCATGCGAGCCAATGCCGCGCAAATTCGTGCCGGCTCCGGGCCGCAATCCGATCTCTGGGCTTTGGGGGTATCCGGCGATCTGCCAATCGTGTTGTTTCTGATCAGCGATGCTGAGGATATCGGGCGGCTGCAAGAGGTGCTGGCGGCGGCGGAATACTGGCAGATGCGGCAGTTGGCCGTCGATCTGGTGATCCTGAACGACCGCGCGTCGTCCTACGTGCAAGACCTGCAAATCGCCATTGAAGCCGCCGTGCGCTCGGCCCAAGCCCGGCCTGCCACGACGGGAACCGGCGGCAGGATCTACACTCTGCGCGCAGATATGACCCCACCCGAGACGCGTGCCCGCCTGATGGCCGCAGCCGCCATGGTGTTGATCGCCAGCCGGGGCAGCATTGGCGCCCAACTTGATCTGTTGGCCGCCACCCCTGCCCCTGTGCCACAAAAGCTTGCGCTGTCTGCCTTGCCCAGCGCGCCGATTTCCCTGCCCACGTTGGAGTTCTTCAACGGAACCGGCGGCTTTGATCTGGATGGCCGTGAATATGTCACCGTGCTGCAAGATGGCCAAAGTACCCCCGCGCCATGGATCAATGTCATTGCCAACCCCAACTTTGGCTTTCAGGTTTCCGCCGAAGGCAGCGGCTTCACCTGGGCCGAAAACAGCCGTGAGAACCAGATCACCCCGTGGTCGAATGATCCGGTCAGCGATCCGGCGGGCGAGGCGATCTATCTGCAAGACCTAGAGACCGGGCATATCTGGACCCCCACAGCTTTGCCCATCCGCAGCAAGGGCAGCTACACAGCCCGCCACGGCTTTGGTTATTCCAGCTTTCAGCACACAGCCAATGGCATCGCGGCGGATATGGTGCAGTTCGTGCCGCTGGATGCCCCGGTCAAGATCACCCGCCTGACGCTGCGCAACGCCTCGGATCGCGCTCGTCGGCTTTCGGTGACGGCCTATGCCGAATGGGTGCTTGGCACCTCACGCGGGGCAACAGCGGCGGCCCTGATCACCGAGATTGACGCCGAAACCGGTGCGATTTTGGCCCGCAATCCGCGCGGCATGGCCTTTCCGGGCCGCGTGGCCTTCGCCGATCTGGGGGTTGAAACCACCAGCCGCAGCGCGGATCGGGCGGAAATTCTGGGGCGTGCGGGTTCGATGGCCGCCCCTGCCCGGCTCAGTGATCTATCCGGCAATGTCGGAGCAAAATTCGATCCCTGCGCCGCCTTGCAACGCGAAGTCACGCTCGCTCCGGGCCAAAGCATCGAGGTGACCTTCCTGCTCGGCCAAACCGCCAGCGCGGAAGACGCCCGCGCGCTGATCCTTGCCACCCGCGCCCGCGATCTGACGACGGTGCTGGATGAGGTCAAGGCGTGGTGGGGAGACTTGCTGGGCACTGTCCAGGTGCGCAGCCCGGATCGCGCTATGGATATAATGCTGAACGGTTGGTTGATGTATCAGTCGCTGGCCTGCCGCATCTGGGCCCGCGCCGGGTTCTATCAGGCCAGCGGGGCTTATGGCTTCCGCGACCAGTTGCAAGACGGCATGGCGCTGACCGCCCTGCGGCCCGAAATGACCCGGGCGCACCTTCTGCGCGCCGCAGCACGGCAGTTCCCCGAGGGCGATGTGCAGCACTGGTGGCTCCCGCACTCCGGCCAAGGCGTGCGCACCCGAATTTCGGATGATCGTGTCTGGCTCAGCTATGCGGTGGCGCAATACATTGCCGTTTCCGGCGATGCCTCGGTTCTGGACGAGGTCCTCCCCTTCCTTGACGGTGCAGAGTTGCGCCCCGGAGAGCATGACAATTTCTTCCAGCCGGGTATTTCCGACACCACCGCCACGCTGTTTGAACATTGCGCGCGTGGCTTGGATCAGGCGCTTGCATTGACCGGAGGGGATGGAATGCCGCTGATTGGCACCGGCGACTGGAACGATGGCATGAACCGCGTCGGCGAAGCGGGTCAGGGCACCAGCGTTTGGCTCGGCTGGCTGCTGATCGCAACGATCAACGCCATGCGCCCCTATGCCGAAGCCCGCGACTCCGTCCGTGCGGCCCGCTGGCAGGCTCATGCCGAAACCGTGCGGCAGGCGATTGAGCGGGACGGCTGGGATGGCGCATGGTATCGCCGGGGCCGCTTTGACGATGGCAGCCTGCTTGGGTCGTCCAGTTCGGCGGAATGTCGGATCGACTCTATCGCGCAGTCTTGGGCGGTGTTGTCGGGTGCCGCTGCACCGGATCGCGCCGTCACTGCGATGCAATCGATGACCGATCACCTGATCAAGCCAGATGTGGCCCTACTGTTCACCCCGCCGTTTGATCACTCAATGCCTGATCCGGGCTACATCAAGGGCTATCCCCCCGGCCTGCGCGAAAACGGTGGCCAGTACAGCCATGCTGCGATGTGGGCGGTGCTGGCACAAACCCGGCTTGGCAATGGTGACGCGGCGGGCGCATTGTTTGCGCTGCTGAACCCGATCAACCATGCTCTGACCTCTGCCGGGGCCGCGCGCTACAAGGTCGAACCCTATGTGATTGCCGCAGATGTGTATTCTGTCGCGCCGCATGAGGGCCGTGGCGGTTGGACATGGTACACTGGCTCTGCTGCATGGATGTACCGTGCCGGGATCGAAGGGCTGCTCGGCATCACCCGCCAAGGCGACACCCTGCGCTTCGCGCCGTGCTTTCCAAAGGCATGGCCGAAGGTCGATCTGCGGCTAACCCTCGGCCCGGCCCCCTGCAATGTCAAAATCCTGAACCCCCTTGGTCTTGGCACCGGCCTGAAAACTGCAAGGTTGAATGGCGAGAACATCGCTTGCGAGGCGGGCGTTCTGACATTGGCGCTGGATCGGCTTCAGGGGGAGTTGACCCTTGAGATCGGGTAGGCAAGCGAAACGTGACCATAGGGAGAGGCTGTGGCCTCCCCTACTTTTTCCTTGAATATTGAATTCAGTAGCCAGTGGGCGTCGGCTTGGACGCCACACCCGCAAAAGCCCCGCGCAACTGTGTGGCTGCGCCAGACAACAAGCCAACATCGCTGCCCACAGCCACAAAGCTCGCCCCCAGATCGAGATAGCGCTGCGCCAAACCACGATCCGAGGTCAGTATCCCCGCCGCTTTGCCCAGCGACATAATCCGCTTCAAAGCGCCTTCGACCGCCGCCTGCACCTCAGCCGCCGCCGGATTGCCCAGATAACCCATGTCAGCCGCCAGATCAGCGGGGCCAATGAAGATGCCATCCACCCCCAACGTCGCGGCAATCGCATCAAGCTGTGCCAGCCCAGCCCGGCTTTCGATCTGCAACAGCAGGCAAGTCTGCGCGTTGGCAGTGGCAAGATAGCCGGGCGTGGTGCCGAAATTCGACGCCCGCGCCAAAGCAGCCCCCACGCCACGCACGCCTTGCGGCGGATACAGCATGGCGCGCGCCATTTCAGCAGCTTGCTCGGCGGTTTCGATCATCGGCACCAATATGGTTTGCACGCCCACATCAAGGATTTGCTTGAGGCGATGCACCTCTCCCAGTGGCGGGCGCACAACCACATGCGACCGCTGACCGATAGCCTGCGCCTGCGCCAGAATGGTGGGAATGTCATTCGGCGCGTGTTCGCCGTCGATCAGCAGCCAATCAAACCCGGCATTGGCGCAAAGATCCGCCGTGATCGGGTTGGCCAGACCCAGCCACAAACCGATTTGCGGGCGCCCTGTGGCAAGACCCGCTTTGAAGGTGTTCAGTGGGGCAGGCATCGCGTTCCCTCAAGCAAAGAAACAGCCAACCGTGCCTAGCGGGCCGAAATCGGCAAGAATGGTGTCACCGTGTCGCGCCTCGATCGGACGAATGAACGAACCTGACAGTACGATCTGCCCCGCCTCAATGCGTTGGCCATACTGCGACAGGCGATTGGCCAACCACGCTACGCCGCGCGCGGGCTGGTTCAACACGCCTGCGCCAAGCCCGGTTTCCTCGACCTCGGCATTGCGCATCACAACGGCCCCGGCCCAGCGCGGATCAAAGCTGTCAGGGCGCATCGCCCGCCCCCCGGTGACGATGCCCGCATTGGCGGCATTGTCGGAAATCGTATCCACAATGGTACGCGCCGTGCCAGTGGCAGGGTCCATCCGCAGGATACGTGTATCCAAAATCTCCAACGCGGGCAGGATATAATCGGTGGCGTTCATCACATCCGTCACCGTCACCCCCGGACCTTGCAGTGGTGCTTTCAAGACAAAAGCAAGTTCAGCCTCGATCCTCGGCTGAATAAACCGATCCGCCGCAATCGTCGCACCATCCTCAAACGCCATGTCATCCAACAGAACGCCCGAATCCCGGGTGGTGATATTCAACGCATATTGCATCGCCTTGGACGTAAGCCCGATCTTCCAGCCGATGGTCTTTCGCCCCTCGGCGTGACGCTGCGCCACAAAGGCGGCTTGCACCGCATAGGCATCCTCCATCGTCATATCGGGGTGCAACAACGACAAAAGCCCGGTCTGAACACGGGTTTTCTCTGCCGCAACAAGCCGCGCGGCGGCGGCGTCAATCTTAGGTTTCGACAGCATCACAGAACCTCATCGGCGATGGTGTTGCGCAGAATACCGATACCATCCGCCTCAACCTCTACCACATCGCCGGGCTTCAGCCAGATCGGTGGATCAAAGCGCGCGCCTGCCCCAGTGGGCGTGCCGCAGACGATGACATCCCCCGGCACCAATGTCGTGAAAGTCGAAATGTAGGCGATGATCTGACGGAAGCCGAACATCATCCGACTGGTCCGGTCACTCTGCCGCACCTCGCCATTCACCCGCGTTTGCAAGCCAATGTCCGCCAATTGCGCCTCATCGGCATAGGGCACGATCCACGGCCCGATCGCGCCCGAGCGATCCCAATTCTTGCCTTGCGTGACGTTGAATTTGGCATGACGCACCCAATCGCGGATGGTGCCTTCATTGCACAGCGTCAGCCCAGCGATATGGCCCAAAGCATCAGCCTCGGCGATCCGGCGACCGCCTTTGCCGATAACAATCGTCACCTCGCCTTCATAATCCAACTGCGGACTTTCCGGCGGGCGGATCAGCGGCTGCCCATGCCCGGTGAAAGAGCGCGCAAAGCGCGGGAACAGCGACATATAGGGCGGGTTGTCCTTGCCATCCTTATATTCCGCATTGCGATCAGGGAAATTGACCCCGACACAGAGGATTTTTTCTGGGCGGGGGATCGGAATTTGAAAGATGATGTCCGCCAAAGCGATTTCGGGGCTCATCGTGGCCGCCAGATCAGTCAGACGCAGCAACGCGCCCTGCTCGATAACCTCCAGCAAAGTCGGCATATTGGGATGGCGTGTGGAAAGTGGGATGACACCTGCATCGGTGATCGCCCCCCATGCCGAACGGCCTTGATGGGTAAAGCTGGCAAATCTCATGGCGCGATGATCGGTTGGGCGGTGAGGACCGCATCTGCTGTCTCTATACCAGAAAACACCGAGCCATGCTCAAACCAACTTTTCGGCGCAGGCGCACCCCAAAGCGTCTGGCGCTGCGGATCTTTCAAAACCCATTTGATCGGCTCCAGATCGGGATCAACCGTCTGATAATCCGAGCAATAAATCTCGGTGCGGTGGCCATCTGGATCAAGGATATACAGAAAGAATGCGTTGGAAATGCCGTGCCGCCCCGGCCCACGCTCGATATTGCGCACATATCCGGTGGTCGCCATCAGATCGAGCAGGTCGATGATGTTCAACGGTGTCGGCACCCAAAACGCCAGATGGTGCAGGCGTGGGCCACGGCCATTGGTGAAGGCCATGTCATGCACGCCGCCCTTACGATGCATCCACGCCGCCCACAGCTTTTTGCTGTCTTCATCCTCGGTATATTCCGTCACGCGGAAGCCAAACGAATTGTAAAACGCGACCGAGGCATCAACATCGGGCGAAAAGCAGTTGAAGTGGTCAATCCGCAGCGGTTTGACGCCATGATACAGCGCATATTTCTGATGGATCGGGGCCAAGCGATCCATCTTGGCGTAAAACTCCAACGGAATCCCATGCGGATCTGCCGTGCGCAATGTGCGGCCCATGAACGGGCGCTTCGTCCATGCCACCGGCAATCCCTGCGCCGCAAAGAACGCATACGCCGCGTCCAGATCGGCCTCGGCATAGACCTTGAAGCCAAGCACATTGACTGCGGCCGTATCAGCCTTGCGCAAGATCACGCAATGATGCCCCCGCTCCTCCATAGCACGCAGATAGATCGCTTCCCCGTCCTCATGGGTGATCTGCAGGCCAAGCAGATCAGCGTAAAATGCCTTGCTGGCAGCGAGATTTTTAACAGCAAGCTCAACGTGGCTCAGTCGGATAACGTTGAACGCCGGGTACAGCACGGGGCTGGGAACGGGCATCTTCTTCCTCCCTGGAAGCATTAGTTATGGTGTCAGCCGCCAAGTTTCGGACCCGGCGGCGGTCAGCCGCCAAGCTTCGGAATGGCGTGCGCTTGGGTAGCAAAGGCTATATTCTTGGTTTCCATATAGAAATCGAAAGACCACTCCGCGCCATCGCGGCCGATCCCGGAGTTCTTCACCCCGCCAAATGGCGCGGGCAGATGGCGGACGTTTTCCGAGTTCACCCAGATCATCCCGGCTTCCAGCGCATCCGTGAAGCGGAACGCACGGGTGACATCCGATGTCCACAGATACCCAGTCAGCCCGTATTGCACGTCATTGGCAATGGCCAAAGCCTCGGCCTCATCCTTGAACGGAATCGCGGTCAGCACAGGGCCGAAGATTTCCTCCTGCGCGATCCGCATCTGGTTATGCGCGCCGGTAAACAGTGTCGGGCTGACGTAACAGCCACCTCCCGGCCCCGCGAACTTGGTACCGCCCGCTGCAACTTTGGCCCCTTCGGCCTTACCGATCTCAATATACTCCAGCACCTTGGCCTCATGCACTGGATGGATCAGCGGCCCGACCACTGTTTTCGGGTCCAACGGATGACCGACAACGATGCGCTTGGCCTTCTCGGCCACCATCGCGGTGAATTTGTCGTAAACTGGCGCCTCAACCAACAGCCGCGACGACGAGGTGCAACGCTCACCGTTCAGCGAATAGATCATAAACACCGCCGCATCCGCCGCCCGCTCCAGATCAGCGTCAGCAAATACGATCACCGGGTTCTTGCCGCCGAGTTCAAAATGCACCCGCTTCAGCGTATCGGCACCCTGCTTCATGATCATGCTGCCCGTGCGCGACTCACCCACAAAGCCAATCGCCTTGATATCGGGATGCTCGGTCAAAGCCCGCCCTGCATCCTCGCCAAATCCATTCACCAGATTCCACACCCCGGCAGGCAGGCCCGCACTTTCGGCAATCTCCACCAGCAGACGGGCCGACAGCGGCGAGAATTCGGCGGGCTTATGCACCACCGTGCAACCCGCCGCCAAAGCCGGAGCGATTTTCCACGTCGACAGCATGAACGGCGTGTTCCACGGCGTGATGATGCCAACTGGACCAATCGGCGTGCGGGTGGTCATGTTGACCTGCCCCTTGGCGCGCAGGGTCTGACCATCGCGCGCCTTGGGGGCAAGATCGGCGAAATAGCGGAAATTCTCCGCCCCGCGAAGCGCTGCCTTTGACATGAACCGAATAGACTGCCCGGTGTCCATCGACTCGACAAAGGCAATCTCCTCGGCGCGCGCCTCAATCGCGTCGGCGATCTTGTGCAACAACACCTTGCGCGCCTCGCCCTCCATTGCCCGCCATGCCGGGAACGCCGCCTTCGCCGCCGCCGCAGCTAGCGCCACATCCGCCGCCTTGCCGTGCGCAACCCGCGCCAAAGGCCTCAGATCAACTGGAGAAATGATCTCAAACGTCGCCCCGTCCAGCGCGGGCACCGCCTTGCCGCCGATATGGTTCAGCACGCCTTCGCTGCGGAACCGCGCCAAATAGCCGTCGGCGCTGGCAATATTGCTGTTCAGATCAGACATGTCGGTGCCCTATTTTGCGCGCAGGCGCGGATGAATGGCATTTTTCTTCCAGCTGAGCGCTGGGTCGAGTTCAGTGATATCCAGCGTCAGCGCAAAATGCGGTGCCTGAAACAGCACCGCGAAATACGCTGTGGCTGCGGCAAAGATCATCTCGCCCGCCCGCGCCTTGTCCTCAGCGCTGCGCCCCGTCCCAATGCGCAGGCGCAAATCGGCGAAAGCATTTTCGGTCAGCAAATCTGCCACCGCATAATCCGCACACCGTACTGCCCGAACCCGGATCGCACCCAGTTCAAACAGACCACTTGCCAGCATAGCCGCATGAATCGCCCCGCAGAGCCCAGCCATATCGGCCTTGCCGTCCAGATTGGCAGAATACTCGATGGTCAGATGCGGCACATCACTCTCTCCTTTATCATTAACACGTTAAGTAGTAAACTGACATAAGTCAAGCCGCCCGATGGCAGCATCATGCGGTTTTTGCCTGTCAGTAAATTCTCCAGAAGGTGCCCAAGGCATGGCCGTTACAAAAACTTCACTTGGCTCATCTCAAATTTCTAGTATTCGTGAATTATGGAAGCGAACCTGATCACTCAAGCCTTTGCCACCCTTGGCCACCCCGGACGCCTCGCCGTGTTCCGCCTGCTGATGCGCTTTGCGCCGCAGGGCGTGCGGCCCACCGAAATCGCCAAAGCGTTGCAGATGAAGCCAAACACCCTGTCGCATCATCTGTCCGAACTGGAACAAGCCCAACTGATCAGCGCCCAGCGCCAAGGTCGGTCGCTATTCTACAGCATCCGGCTGGATCAAGTCTCGGCACTGGTCGGCTATCTTGTCGTCGACGCCGGCCGAAACCGCCCTGACATAACAGACGCCCTTTTCAACCCCATGGAGGCTGACATGGCCAATCGCCTTTGGAACGTGCTGTTCATCTGCTCGGGCAATTCTGCCCGCTCGATCTTTGCTGAGGCTCTGTTGAATGATATCGGCAAAGGTCGCTTCAACGCCTATTCTGCGGGCACGCAGCCCGGTACGCAGTTGAACCCCTTTGCTATCGAGGTTCTGGCCCGAGCTGGCCTTGATGTCGCACCCCTGCGCTCCAAACATATTTCCCAGTTTGAAACCGAAGACGCGCCCAAGATGGACTTTGTCTTCACCGTTTGCGACCAGGCCGCAGCGGAAGAATGTGCGCCTTGGCCGGGTCAGCCGATGACCGCGCATTGGGGTCTGCACGACCCGGTCAAAGCCACGGGCACTGATGCCGAAAAGTCTTTGGCCTTCGCCGATGTGTTCGCAAGCCTGCACCGCCGCATTTCGGCTTTCACCGCCCTGCCCTTCGCGGAGCTTGAAAAAATCGCGCTACAACAGCAGCTTGACACCCTCGGAAGGGAATAAGCCATGCCCCGCATCGCCCTTAACGGCCTTGGCCGGATTGGCAAACTTGCCCTGCGCAATCTGATTGATACCGGCGCGGGCGGCGAGATCGTCTTGATCAACGACCCCGTGGGCGAGCCCGAGCAACATGCGTTGTTGATGGAGTTCGACTCTGTACATGGCCGCTGGCCGCGCCCGATTTCCCATGATGTCGATAGCCTGACGCTGGCAGGGCAAAAAATCCGCCTCACCCAAGCCAAGCGCATCGAGGATTTGCCGCTGGCCGAATTGGCGATTGATCTGGTGATCGACTGCACGGGCGTTTTCAAGACTGCGGCGAAAGTCGCGCCGTATTATGCGGCTGGGGTGAAGAAGGTGGTGGTTTCCGCCCCGGTCAAAGATGGTGGCGCGCTGAACCTTGTCTATGGCGTGAACCATCACCTCTATGACCCCCTTCAGCACAATCTCATCACAGCGGCCAGTTGCACCACCAACTGCCTCGCGCCGGTGGTCAAGGTGATCCACGAGAGCCTAGGGATACGCCATGGCTCGATCACCACGATCCATGATGTGACCAACACCCAAACCATCGTCGACCGTCCGGCCAAAGACATGCGCCGCGCGCGATCTGCCCTGATGAACCTGATCCCGACCAGCACGGGTTCGGCCACCGCGATCACGCTGATTTACCCCGAGTTGAAAGGCCGCCTGAATGGCCATGCTGTCCGCGTGCCGCTGCTGAACGCCTCGCTGACCGATTGCGTGTTTGAGGTAGCGCGGGAAACCTCGGTGGACGAAGTGAATGCCCTGTTCAAAACCGCGTCAGAAGGCGCGCTGAAAGGCATTTTGGGCTATGAGCCGCGTCCGCTTGTTTCAACCGATTACGTCAACGACCCCCGCTCGGCGATCATTGATGCCGCCTCGACGATGGTGACCGGTGGCACGCAAGTAAAGATCTATGCGTGGTATGACAATGAATGGGGCTATTCCTGCCGTCTGGCCGATGTGGTCCGCATGGTAACTGCTTCGCTATGACCGGCCAAGCCAACGGCCTGCGCGCCTATGCGGCGGTGACGGCAGCCTATTGGGCCTTCATGCTGTCAGATGGCGCGTTGCGCTTGCTGGTGTTGCTGCATTTCAACGGCTTGGGATTTTCTCCGATCCAACTGGCATGGTTGTTCCTGCTCTATGAACTGGCCGGGGTGATCACCAATCTGTCAGCAGGCTGGCTGGCGGCGCGGTTTGGCTTGGCCACCACGCTATACCTTGGCCTCGGCATGCAGATCGCCGCCCTTGCTGCGCTCGCCCAGCTTGACCCCGCATGGAGTGTTGCCGCCTCGGTCGCCTTTGTGATGGCGGTGCAGGGCGCCTCTGGCGTTGCCAAGGATCTCGCCAAGATGTCGTCAAAATCGGCGGTCAAGGTACTAGCGCCCAAGGGCGAAGGCGTGCTGTTTCGCTGGGTCGCCCTGTTGACCGGGTCAAAGAACGCGGTGAAGGGCTTTGGCTTTTTTCTTGGAGCGTCCTTGCTGGCCTCGATTGGCTTCAAAGCGGCAATCTGGGCGATGGCCGCTGTGCTGGCCTTAATCCTACTCGCCATCCTCTTGTTTTTGCCAAAAGGCCTCCCCCCCGGCAAGAAGGACGCCAAATTCTCACAGGTTTGGTCGAAAGACACGCGCATCAACCGCCTGTCTCTCGCCCGGATGTTGCTGTTCGGCGCAAGGGATGTCTGGTTCGTCGTCGGCATCCCGGTCTATTTCCATTCGGTCCTATCCGATGGCTCGCCCGACAGCAGCCGAGCCGCATTCTTTCTGATCGGCGGATTCATGGCACTTTGGACCATCGCCTATGGCGCGGTTCAAGCCTTTGCCCCACAGATATTGCGCGTCAAGGGCGAGCCCGAACCTGCCATCATCGCCAAAGCGATACACTGGGCCGCTCTGTTGACACCGATTCCCTTTGCACTGGCCGCACTCGCGCTTTCCGCCCCCGCACCCACGCTGTGGTTCACGCTGACGCTCGCGTCCGGGTTGTTGCTGTTCGGCTTCGTCTTTGCGGTGAACTCCTCCGTCCATTCCTACTTGATCCTCGCTTTCGCCTCACCCGACCGCGTGTCGATGGATGTCGGCTTCTACTATATGGCCAATGCGGCGGGACGGCTTTTGGGAACCGCTTTGTCGGGAATCAGCTATCAAGTTGGGGGTTTACCGCTGTGCCTCGCCACGGCTGGTAGTCTGGCGGCGGCCAGTTGGCTCGCTGTCCGAGCGTTGCGGACAACTACGTGAACATCCGCCTCGGACGTCGCCGAGCGCTTCGCTTCCGCCAGCTTGCGTACCAATCATCAGCCCGCCTGCTGCAGCGGGCAGCACAACCGCGCGGCGAAATTATTTTCGCCAAAATCTTGGCCGTTAACCTTTCTGCCCGATAAATGACAAATTTCAAATCTAGCTTTTCAGATAGGCTCTAGAAAAGTGCCGTGCAAATGTTATGCAATCAGAGCGTGCATTAGACGAGAGGGTGTGTAGATGAAGATCCTTGCGGTAGACGATGATCCGATTTTTCTGGGTGTCTTGCTTCCGATGCTCGGCGCACTTGGCAAAACCGATGTGACCATCGCGCGCTCGGGCGATGAAGCTTTGTTCAAACTGGCTGAGGCCGATGAGGCGTTCGATTGTCTTCTGATGGATATTCAGATGCCGGGCATGAGCGGGGTGCAACTTTGCAATCATGTGCGCAACTTGCCCGTCTATCGTCGCACCCCCATCGTCATGATCACGGCAATGACCGGCAAGCGCTTCATAGATGACGCGTTTGCCGCCGGGGCGACCGATTACATCACCAAGCCGCTTGACCCGCTCGACCTGAAAGCCCGCATCGGCATGGCAGAACGTTTGCTGAAAGAACGCAGCATCACGGCCTCGCTCGAAAAGAAGTTTGACGAGCGCAATGACATCATCGCCATCGACGTGGAATTTGACACCCCTTTCCCGATCCCCGGATTTGAGCGCGGCGTCGATTATCTCGCGCTTGAAAACTACCTGCTGATGCTGGGAAACAAGCGGATGTACTCGACCGCTGCCTTTGGCATCTCGGTGAAGAATGCCCATTCGTTCTTCAAAAAATCCTCACCCGCGGGCTTTGTGAACATGCTGGGCGATGTCGGCTCGGCCATCAGTGACGCGCTGAAGGCTGAACAGATGATGATCGCCTACGCAGGGGCCGGCAATTTCGTCGCCGTCGTGTCACACAATCCCTCGACCGAGCGCGTTGAGCTGGAGGCGATGATCCAATCGGGCGTCGAAGATTTCGCCAGCTTTTACGCGGCAGATCGCCTACCTCTGCCGCAGATCAAAGTCGGGGAGCTGGCGCGCGCCTCGTTCTTTGGCTTATTCAATCCCACAAGCATTCTTGATCACGCGGTGACCCTTGCCCAACCACACCAAGACGGAAGACCCAGATCGTGGTGGAGCGCCGCATGACCGGATTGCAGCACTTTGGCGGATCAACAGGCGGTGGGGCCAATGACATGACGGCGGTGCTAGAGCCCGCGCGCGCGATGTTTCGCGGCTTGATTGTCGAACGCATCATGGCTTTTGAAGCCTATCGCAAGCTTGTCCAGCATGGTGAAAATCCACAGGATGAGATGGCGAAAATCGCCGATATCGCCCATAAAATTTCCGGCGTGGGGGCGACGCTTGGCTTTTTTAGAACCGGACAACTCGCGGGGGTCTTGGATCGCGCCATCACGGAAAATCTGGCAAAATGTGCCGATCCTGAATACTTCCGGCTGATCGTCGATCCGATGCTAGAGGCGCTTCTGGTCGAAATGGAATCGCTGCTCGACGATTGAGGCGCGACGCAAGCTTTGCTTATGGCTTGAGTTTTGCGGTCGATCCAACCAAAGCGCTGACCGCCAGCGACAGATCAATCGAGCTGATCGGCTTGCCGATGCAGCTGTCAAAACCCCAAGCGATATAATCCGCGATCTGATGCGCCATCACGTTCGCAGTCACCGCAATGATGGGGATCGACGGGACACCCCGCACCGCTTCCAGTTCGCGGATTTTCCGCAAGGCCGTCGGCCCATCCATCACCGGCATCGCAATATCCAGCAGGATGGCATCAAAGCGCCCGGCCTCCCAAGCCCGCACAGCTTGTGCGCCATCGTTCACGATGACCACCTCTGCACCAAGCCGGGACAACATCATCTCCAGCACGGCACAATTCGTTTGGTTGTCATCAGCGGCCAACAACCGCAGCCCCGCAAGCCCCACAGCGTCCACCGGCACTCTGGCAACCCGGTCTACCGCCACGGTACTCAGCGGCAATGGCAAAGAGACACTGATCGTCGTGCCGCGCCCGCGTGTGGAATCGACCGTGATCGTGCCACCCATGCGATCCACCAAAGACTGGGTGATCGCCATGCCCAAACCCGTCCCGCCGAAACGCCGCGTCACCGAACTGTCGGCTTGGCTGAATTCGTCATGCAGCCGCAACACCTGCTCCGGCGTCATGCCGATCCCGCTATCGCGCACCTCGATCACCAGCGGCATCGTCGCACGCCCGCTGATCTTGACGATCACCTCGCCGCGATCGGTGAATTTGATCGCGTTGCTGACCAGATTGTGCAGCACTTGCTGCACCCGGTGCGGATCACCCACGCGCAACAATTCCGCGCCGGACCCGATCAAAACTTCAAAATCCAGCCCTTTTTCATCGGCGCGCAATTCGTATTGATCTTCAATCCTTTTGGCCAGATCAAGTGGGCTGAACGGCAACTCCTCAAACTCGATCTTGCCAGCTTCGATCTTGGACATGTCCAGAATATCATTGAGAATATTTAACAACGCCTCACCCGAGCGCCGGATTGTGCCGATCATCCGCTTTTGGTCGGGTTGGTCCAGCGACGATTCCAAAAGCTCGGCCATGCCCAGAACCCCGTTCAGCGGGGTGCGGATTTCATGACTCATATTGGCCAGGAACTTCGATTTGGTCCGGCTGGCCTCCTCGGCATGGTCCTTGGCCACATAAAGCTGCGTCACATCCGACCCAACGCCGCGAAAGCCCGCAAACGTGCCATCTTCCTCAAACACCGGCGCGCCACTCATCCGGCGCCAGCGCACAACGCCATCGGTCGATTGTGGCGCGCGATAGACAAAATCCTGAAACGGCTGGTTTGAGTTCAGCGCCGTCAGCATGATGTCCCAGTTGATCCCCGCATACATATCGGGGTTGGCTTGTAGCCACTCCTCCTGCGTTTTGCCAATCAGGCCCTCTTTCGGCACGCCACCGTCATCAAAAAAGGCGCCGTCCAGCACGAAGACAAAACGCCGCTCGCTGTCCATCTCCCACAGCCAGCCATCCGAGACCGCCGCAATGTCGATCAGGCGCTGTTCGACCTTGGCGCGTTCGGCCATCGCGCGCTCAAGTTCTGCTTTCACCGCCGTCAGCGCAGTTTCACGCGTCCGTTGCGCACTGATATCGACATGCGCGCCAACAATCAGCGCCGGCGTGCCATCCGGCCCGCGATGAATTGTGCGCCCGGTATCAAGCACCCAGACCCAGTGACCCGCCTTGTGGCGCAGGCGGTACTCGGCCTGGTAGAGATAATTCGGGTCGGCGAACAAATTGTTGAACAGCGCTTCGGTGGCCTCCAGATCATCGGGATGTACCCGTTGCCGCCAAGTCTCAAATGTCACCGGGCTGAGTTCTTCCAGCCGATATCCCAGCACCCCCCCCCAATATTCGTTGACGCGATGTTCGCTGGTAATGACATTCCATTCCCACGCGCAGATCTCTGCGCCGTCAATCAGATTGCTATACTTTTGCTCTGCCAGAAACTGCTTACTGATGTCGGCGTGAACCTCCATCAGAGCGCCATTTGGCAACGCATGCTCGACGATACGCAAAACACGGCCATCCAGCAGGGTTCGCTCTGAGGTTCGCCCTGCGGTGCGACGATGGGCAATCCGCTCGGCAATCCACGCATCCTCGCGGCCCTCCGCCTCCACAATCTGACCGTGTGCAATAGAATAGCGCAGAATATCCTGAAATGGTCGGCCCGGCAGAAACGCAGGGGCGCTCAATGGATAGAAATCGCGGAAAATTTGGTTGCAATACACATGTCTGTCTTCGGCGTCATAGATCACCACGCCCTGCTCAAGGATATGCAGTGCTTCAATCTGAAGCTGTTGGCTTGCTACATTTTCGTTCGTTGCGGTATCAACAGAACCAGCGCCCGACGTGCCCGTTCCTGCGTTATCTGCTGTGCTCACATTCAGCCTTTTCATTCACTCTTTCACAACAGGTCCTCACGATGGCCTGTCACTGTCAAGCAAATGTTGGCCTAGACGCTGACCTGCGGCACCACGTCACCCAACAATGCGCCAACCGTCGAAAGCAAGTCTTCCCTGCTCAGCGGTTTCGGCAGCGTGACTTCAAGCGACGAGGCCACGGTGCTCAGATCAAACGGCGGGAAATTCGCGTCAGCAGTAAATCGGATCACAGGCGTTGTCGCGTTCAAAGTCCGCCCTGCCCGCAAATGACGGATCACCCGGTCCCCGGTGATGTAGGGCATATTCTGATCCACAATCATCAGATCAAACCGATGCGTCAGCGCCGCTTCCAAAGCTTCCCGCCCATCCGAGGCAATCGTCAGCTCTACGTTCACCCCAAAGAGGAACGCCTGAACGATGCTTTGATTGACCACGTCGTCCTCTGCCAAAAGGACTTGGAATTTGGTCGGTGGGTTAGCGTCTGTCATATGGAATCAACCCGTCACATGAAGTAAAAAACATTGTTCTCCTATAAACCGAGTTGCATGAAATTTTGCCAGAAAAATGGCCCAATAGCGGTGAATTAGCCTATTTGCTGGGGGTTACAAGCCATTAGCAACCTGTGGTTGTACTAGTTGGCATCACAACTGCAACAGGCTGTGCAAAGCGTGCAGAAGGTCAAGTCGCCGGAACGGCTTGGCCAGATGGCTGTCAAATCCGCCGATCAGGTAGTCCGCGATCTGAGTCGGCATCGCATGCGCTGTCACAGCAACGGCCAAAACCGGGGGCAAACCGCGTGCCGCTTCGATGGCGCGAATTTCTGCCAGCGCGCTCATCCCATCCAGCACCGGCATAGTGATATCCAGCAGCAGCAAGGCAAAGGGTTCACCGCGATCAAGCGCCGCGCCCCAAGCCTCAACCGCCTCACGGCCATTTTCAACCTGCGTCACCACCGCGCCAGTCCTGACCAGCATTTCGGACAACACCAAACGGTTGGTTGCGTTGTCATCCGCGCACAGCAGACGCACGCCGGCCAAAGCGTCGTCGCGCAAGGAACCTTCGGTCGGCTTCACGTGCGCTACAGGCGCGCTCTCCGCCTCGGGCAGCGGCAAGACGATCCGAAACATCGAGCCAAGCCCCGGAGCACTTTCCGCCGATATCGTCCCGCCCATCAAGGTCACAAGCTCGCGGACAATCGACAGCCCCAGCCCGGTGCCGCCGAATCTGCGCGTCATGCTGCCGTCGGCCTGCTCGAAACTTTCAAACACACGCGCCACTTGCGAGGCATCCATGCCGATCCCTGTATCCGAAACCTCGATTTGAACCGGTTTGCCAGTGCGACACGAGAATTTCAGCGTCACCTTGCCCCGCTCGGTGAACTTGAACGCGTTGTTCAGCAGATTGTTCAACACTTGCATTAAGCGATGGGCATCACCCAAACGCGGCTTGTCGCAACCTGCCGTCGCAAGCACCTCGAACCCCACGCCCTTTTCTTCGGCGGCAATCGCATAGATCGATTCCGCCTGGCGGATTATCTCTAAAGGCACGAAGGGCATCGATTCCACTGCCATCTTTCCAGCCTCAATCTTCGACATATCAAGGATCCCATTCAGCACGGTCAGCAAGGTTTCCCCAGACTTTCGGATCGTATCAACCATCTGACGCTGCAACGGTTCGGCGACAATGTCAGCCAAAACTTCGGCCATGCCCAGCACGCCGTTCAACGGGGTACGGATCTCATGGCTCATATTGGCCAGAAAGGTCGATTTCGCCCGGCTCATGTCTTCGGCCCGCATCAGCGCGTCTTGCAAACGCTGGGTTGCCGCCAGACTTTCTGTGACGTCCGAGAAAGACACGACACCGAAATACTGATCGCCCATGTCCAGCAGGGCTGCGTTAAACGACAAAATACCGCGGCCGCCATCTGGGCGCAAAAACGCGCAGTGAATGTCCCGTATCGGCTCAGTGGCCCGCAAAGCAAGATTGAACGGGGAGTCGGCTTCCGCCAAGTCTGCGCCATTCACATGCTGCAGCTTCAGCCCGGAGATGTCGAAACTATCGCCGGGTTCCGTGTTACAGGTCAGTCCCAGAAGACGCTTGGCGTCCTGATTCACATAAGAAATCCGCTGTGAGCCATCCAACACCACAATCGCCGAGTTGCTGGCATCCATCACGTCCAAAAGAAACGCCCGGCTGGCCAAGACATCTTGCTCAAGTTGCTTTTGCTCACTGATGTCCAGATGCACCCCGGAAATCCGCAACGGTGCCCCGTCAGGCGCGCGCTCGGACACGCGACAGCGCGACAATATCCAGACCCAATGCCCATTAAGATGGCGCATACGGAATTCCGCGCTGACGACTTGGGTTTTCGGGTCGCGATTGAATTCATCTGAACGCAAAAGCGTTGCCATGTCATCTGGATGCAGCATTGCGGCAAAGTCAGACCTGGTGAGGCCGCGCAATTTGCATGTCTCAAGCCCAAGGATTTCCCCCCAGCGCCCGCCAACATGAATTTTGTTGCTGGCAAGCTCCAGCTCCCAGGTGCCAATCGCCGCGCCGTCGATGATATCGCTTAGATTCCGCTCAGCCCGATCGCGGTCGGCAAGCACTTGTGTCAGATCCCTGTTGGCGGCATCCAACGCGGTGATCTGGTTGCGCTTGGCGGTGATGTCAAAGCCCATCGCAATCACACCACCATCCGCAGTGCGGTGCTGACGCGCTGTATCCAGCGACCATCCGGCAGTTGCACTTCGTCGTCCCAATGCGGTTTGTGGTACTGCGACAGCCGCTCTTGCAGCCAAGCCTCCCTTTGCGCCGCGGTAGAATCGCCCAGAAACGCCCGCTTTTCCAAACCAACCCGTAACAACTCGCCCAAGGTCACCCCAACCACGGCGTGGTCCACAAGGTCTGGGAAGCTCCGATGATAGGCCGCGTTGACCGCAACAAGCCGATCCTCTGCATCAAAGATCACGACGCCGTCGGGCAGCGCCTGAATCGCATTGTTCAGCCGCATATGCGAGTCTGCAGCCGCCGACGCCAGCGCGGCCATCGCCGATTCTTGATCTTTCAGCTTGCTGACCACCGCATCGATCGAGCCATAGCCCTGCAACGCATCCAGCTGCTGCTGCGTGCCACCCAAGTCGGGCCTAGGCTGCCGATCAGCGAGACCCGGTTTGGCCACAGCAATGTCCTGCACCAGCATGGTCTGCAAGATATACGTCAGCGCCCGCAACGTCTGCGCCGAGGCTGCACTGTCAGCATACTCCGCCCCCAAGGCAGCATAGCCGATGGCCCCCACGCATTGCCCTCCGTCCATCATCGGCAAAAACAGAAACTCATCCGGCCCGCGATCCTCGCCGTCGCAGCGTTCCACAAACCCGACACTGGAAAGTTGCATCGCCTGAGCGGCCACGCCGCTGCCCAGCCAGTGCGCAACCAGCGCGGCGGGCAACATCGGCGGCAACGGGGCGATTTGGCCGGTCCTCGCGCTCGTCGCGCTATAGGTCAGATGGCACAACCCGTCGCCACCGCGCAGATACACAACCGCGCCACCGGTATGGATCAAAGGACAAAGCCGATCCAGCGCGGAATCCACCGCCGAGGCAGTGCCATGTCTGCAAGACTCCAGAAGATTACCAAGGACTGCAACCAAAGGCATAATGGTTCGCAACCAAACTTCCCCAATAGGTTGTCCTTTGCTAGCGGTTTCCGCGTCACAGTCATAGGGCTGAACGCACGCGCCCTGGACTTTGCCCAGTAGATTAAGACAATGTTGCATAAATCCGCCTATGGCTTGGCCACGGTTGACCTGTCGGCCACCTCCGACTGCCAATCACCAAGTTCGAGCCCTGAAGTATCGGCCACCCAACCAGCTAGCTGCAGTTGATCTTCGTGCCCCAATGCCTGCAGCGCTGCGCCAAATCCTCGGGAAAGGGCTGATCGGTAAAGACTTCGCTGATCTCACTCAGCGAGGCCAACCGCGCCGGGGCAGAGCGGCCCAGCTTGGAATGATCACACACCAGAAACACCCTCCGCGCTTGCCGGATGATGGTTTTTGATACCCGCACTTCGGCCAGATCAAAATCCAAAAGATCACCATCGCCGTCCAAGGCCGAACTGCCGATAATCGCGTAATCCACCTTGAATTGCTCGAAAAACTGCGTGGTCAGCTCGCCGACCAGGCCACCGTCCGAACGTCGAAACGCCCCACCCGCCACCATGATATCGCAACTGGGATTGGCCACCAGAATATTGGCGACGTTCATATTGTTGGTGATCACGGTTATGTTGCTGTGCTGCAGCAACTCGCGCGCCACCGCCTCGGTGGTGGTGCCGAGGTTGATGATGATCGAGCAGTTGTCCGGAATTGCTGCAGCACAGGCCTTGGCAATTGCGGCCTTGGCGGCTTCGTTCATAAAACGCCTTTCGTCATAGCCAAGATTGGTGACACCTGTGCGCGGCACGGCTCCGCCATGCACCCGGTCCAAAAGCCCCGAGTCGGCCAATTCCGTCAGATCGCGCCGAATCGTTTGCAAGGTCACGTCAAAGCGCTGCGCCAAATCCTCGACCACCACGCGGCCATCGGCGCGGGCAATTTCGACAATCTCACTCTGCCGAAAGCTGAGGGCCAAGGGGTTTCCTTTCGCGCATTGACGATGGGTAAGCGGCATCTTTCGGGCATGTGGCCCCGCCGATCAAGGCCGAAAACACGCCGCACCGCAGTGAAGTTTCACGCCGCACCGCAGCGCGAATTTGCGCGAATTTTAGAATAACAGTGTGTTATCAACAATGTTAGCGCAATCTTCGCGGATCAAATGTTCGCTTTTTCTAAATTCGCGCAAAAGCGAAAATATTAGTTGACCGCCCTGCACGATTGCTTCAGCCTAAGTCTCGCTAGGGAGGAGACTTAGCTTGATCACGCAGCAACGGCCCGAAACGGTCGACCTTTTCATCATCGGCGGCGGCATAAACGGCTGCGGGATTGCCCGTGATGCGGTGGGCCGCGGCTTGTCGGTGACATTGGCCGAACAGGGTGATCTGGCGCAGGCAACCTCGTCGGCCAGCACTAAGCTGTTCCATGGCGGGTTGCGCTATCTGGAATATTTTGAGTTCCGTCTGGTGCGCGAAGCGCTGGAAGAACGCGAAACCCTGCTGGTGGCGATGCCCCATATCTCTTGGCCGATGCGCTTCGTTTTGCCCTACCACTCCGACATGCGCTTTGAAGGCGAAACCCCGACCGGCAAGCTGATGGCTCGCCTGATGCCATGGATGAAGGGCCGCCGTCCGGCTTGGCTGATCCGGCTTGGCCTGTTCATGTATGACACACTTGGCGGTCGCAAAATCCTGCCCGCCACCCGCACGCTTGACCTGAAGACCGATCCCGCTGGCCGCCCTCTGCAATCGCGCTTCGCCCATGCCTACGAATATTCGGATTGCTGGATCGAAGACGCCAAACTGGTGTCTCTGAACGCCCGCGACGCCGCCCAGCGCGGCGCGAAAATCCACACCCGCACCCGTGTTGTCAGCGCCACCCGCCAAGGCGATCTCTGGCAGATCACCACCGAAGACGCCCAGGGCCAAACCACCCACACCGCCCGCGCCCTTGTCAACGCCGGTGGCCCGTGGGTTGAAGACGTCATCCGCAACGTCGCCCGCATCAACTCGACCGAAGGCGTCCGCCTGGTGCGCGGCAGCCACATCGTCACCCGCAAACTTTACGATCACGACCGCTGCTATTTCTTCCAGGGCAGCGATGGCCGCATCATCTTCGCCATCCCGTATGAGCAAGATTTCACCCTGATCGGCACCACCGACAAAGATCACCAATCCGCCCCCGGCAATGCCATCTGCACCGATGAAGAACGCGATTACCTGCTGAATTTCGCCAGCCAGTACTTCGCCAAACCTGTCACCGTTGACGACGTGGTCTGGACCTATTCCGGCGTCCGCCCGCTCTATAATGACGGCGCATCTTCCGCCACCGCCGCCACCCGCGATTACGTGCTGTCGCTCGACCAGAACGGCGCGCCTTTGCTGAACGTGTTTGGTGGCAAGATCACCACCCACCGCCGCCTCGCCGAAAGCGCGCTCGCCAAGCTGACTCCGTTCTTCCCGCATGCCAAACCCGCATGGACCGCCCGCGCGCCCCTACCCGGCGGTGATTTCCCACACACCGATGTGGCGAAACTCACCACCAGCCTTACGCAATCCTACCCCTTCCTCACCCAAGCATGGGCCGCCCGCCTGATCCGCGCTTATGGGTCCGAGGCTACAACCCTGCTGGGTGCAGCCACCCAAACCGCCGACCTCGGCCAAGATTTCGGCGCGACGCTGACCGCAGCCGAAGTCCGCTGGCTGATCACCCATGAATTCGCCCAACAACCCGCCGATATCATCTGGCGCCGCACCAAACTCGGCCTGCGGATGAATGACACGCAAATTGCACAACTTTCGGCCTTTATGGCTGCTACACTAACACCGCGGGCGATCAGCCCCGCGGCGGAATGAGGAACGCTGATGTCGATTGAACTGCAATCCATCTCGCGTGTGGTGAAGGGGCAAAGCTATATCCAGCCCACCAACCTCACGCTGGAAAATGGCACGATGAACGTGCTTCTGGGGCCGACTCTGTCGGGCAAAACCAGCCTGATGCGGCTGATGGCTGGCTTGGATCAACCCACCACCGGCAAGATCTTCTGGCAGGGCAAAGATGTCACCGGAATGCGCGTGCAAGACCGCAAAGTGGCGATGGTTTACCAGCAATTCATCAACTACCCCGGCATGACGGTATACGACAACATCGCCTCCCCCCTCCGCCTGATCGGCAAATCGACAGCCGAGATTGACCGCGCCGTCCGCGAAACCGCTGAAATGCTGAAGCTGACGCCAATGCTGCAACGCAAACCACTGGAACTGTCTGGCGGCCAGCAACAACGCTGCGCCCTTGCCCGCGCTTTGGTCAAGGAAGCTGGCCTTGTGCTGCTGGATGAACCGCTCGCCAACCTCGACTACAAACTGCGCGAGGAACTCCGCGCCGAAATCCCGCGCATTTTCGAGAAATCCGGCGCGATTTTCGTCTATGCCACCACCGAACCCGAAGAAGCCCTGCTGCTCGGCGGCAATACCGCGACGCTGTGGCAAGGCCGCGTCACGCAGTTTGGTGCGACGCCGCATGTTTACCGCCACCCCGTCGATGCCACCACCGCCCGCGTGTTCAGCGATCCACCGATGAACTTCCTGAATTTCACCAAGCAGGGCAATGCGTTGCGCTTTGGCGACACCAACGCCGCCGCCTTCAACACCCTGCCCGATGGCAGTTATACCGCAGGCTTCCGCGCCAACCACCTGCATCTGCACAAGCCCTCTGCCAACGCGATTGAACTGCCCTGCACCACCACGGCCTCCGAGATAACAGGGTCGGAAACCTTCCTGCACCTGCAGCACGGCCAAGACCGTTGGGTAGCACTTGTGCATGGCGTGCAAACCCTGAACGCGGGCGATCAGGTCAGCCTTTGGCTCGACCCCACCCATATTTATGTCTTTGACGGCGACGGGCTTTTGGCCTCAACCGCCGCTTACGCGGTGGCTGCATAATGGCGCAAATTACCCTCAAAAACCTTGCGCACAGCTACAGCGCCACCCCCACCAGCGACGCGGATTATGCGTTGAAACAGATGGATCACGTCTGGCAAGACGGCGGGGCTTATGCCCTGCTCGGCTCGTCTGGTTGCGGCAAGACCACACTTTTGAACATCATTTCCGGCCTGCTGCGCCCCAGCCAAGGCCGCGTGCTGTTCGGCGATCGTGACGTGACCGATGCCGAAACCTCCGAGCGTAACATCGCGCAGGTGTTCCAATTCCCCGTGGTCTACGACACCATGACCGTTCGCGAAAACCTCGCCTTCCCGCTGCGAAACCGTGGCATGGACCCCGCCTATATCAAGGCCCGTGTGGCGGCGATTGCCCAGACCATCGGCATGGAGGCGACGCTGGATCGCAAGGCGCGTGGTCTGACCGCCGATGCCAAGCAAAAGATCAGCCTTGGTCGCGGCATGGTGCGTGAAGATGTCAACGCCATCTTGTTCGATGAACCCCTGACCGTAATCGACCCGCATATGAAATGGGAGCTGCGAACCCAGTTGAAGCAACTCCACCGCGAATTCGGCCACACCATGATCTACGTCACCCATGACCAGACCGAGGCTTTGACCTTCGCTGACAAAGTCGTGGTGATGTATGATGGCCGTGTCGTGCAAATGGGCACGCCGGAAGAATTGTTCGAAACCCCCGCGCATACCTTCGTCGGGTACTTCATCGGCTCGCCGGGGATGAACCTTCTGGATGCTTCCGTCACGGGAAACACCGCGCATCTGCAAGGCGTTGATGTGACCCTAGCCGCATCCTACGCCCCGCTAACCGGCCGCACCCAAATCGGCATCCGCCCGGAGTATTGCGAACTCTCCGCAACCGAGGGGCTGCCGATCACCATACGCCGCGTCGAAGACGTTGGCCGCCACCGCATCATTCGCGGCGAGGTCGCGGGCCAGGTGGTCAACGTCATCGCGCCCGAAGGTGCCGAGATTGCCGCCGACCAAACCCGCGTCCGCTTCGCACCGGAACGCATAAACGTCTACGCCGATGACTGGCGCGTGCAGGGGGGAGCCGTCTGATGGAAAAGACTCAGAACAACAAAGCATGGTTCCTTGTGCTGCCGGTGCTGATCGTGGTGGCGTTTTCTGCCGTGATCCCGCTGATGACGGTGGTGAACTATTCGGTCAACGACACCTTTGGTTCAAACGATTTCTTCTGGAACGGCCTCGGCTGGTTTGAAGAGATGATCGCCTCTGACCGGATGCACGCAGCCCTTGGCCGCCAAGTCCTGTTCTCCGCCATCATCCTTGCCATCGAGGTGCCACTGGGCATCTTCGTCGCCCTCAACATGCCGAAAAAAGGCTTCTGGGCCAGCTTCTGCCTCGTGCTGATGGCCCTGCCACTGCTGATCCCGTTCAACGTCGTTGGCACCATCTGGCAAATCTTCTGCCGCGTCGACATTGGCCTGTTGGGCCGTGGCCTCGCCAATCTTGGCGTCGATTACAACTACACCAACGATGCCCTGGACGCGTGGATCACCATCGTGGTGATGGATGTCTGGCACTGGACCTCACTCGTCGCCCTGCTCTGCTACGCGGGCCTCCAGTCCATCCCGCAAGCCTACTACCAAGCCGCCAAGATCGACCAAGCCAGCCGCTGGAGCGTTTTCCGCTACATCGAGCTGCCAAAAATGTCCGGCGTGCTGCTGATCGCCGTCCTCCTCCGCTTCATGGACAGCTTCATGATCTACACCGAGCCTTTCGTGCTGACAGGCGGCGGCCCCGGCAACTCCACCACCTTCCTGTCGATCGACTTGGTGAAAATGGCCGTCGGCCAGTTCGACCTCGGCCCCGCCGCCGCCTTCTCGATCATGTATTTCCTGGTGATCCTTCTCGTCTCATGGGTGTTCTACACCGTGATGACCACCCTTGATGCGCAGGAGACGAAATGATGAAAAACCGCACATCCCTCATCACCATGACGATCTACCTGCTGTTCCTGCTGATCCCGATCTACTGGCTGATCAACATGAGCCTGAAGACCAACACCGAGATCACCTCGACCTTCTCGCTGTTCCCGAAAAACCTGACCTTCGCCAACTACATCACCATCCTGACCGACCCGTCCTGGTATATGGGCTACGTCAATTCGATGATCTACGTGGTGATGAACACGGTGATTTCGATCACCGTAGCATTGCCCGCCGCCTATGCGTTCTCGCGCTACAGCTTCATGGGCGACAAGCACCTGTTCTTCTGGCTTCTGACCAACCGAATGTCACCGCCCGCCGTGTTCGCCCTGCCGTTCTTCCAGCTTTACAGCTCTATCGGCCTGTTCGACACCCATATCGCCGTCGCCCTCGCCCACTGTTTGTTCAACGTCCCCCTCGCGGTGTGGATTCTCGAAGGCTTCATGCGCGGTGTGCCGAAAGAAATCGACGAGACAGCCTATATCGACGGCTACTCCTTCCCGCGCTTCTTCATCCGCATCTTCATGCCGCTGGTGGCATCGGGCATCGGCGTCGCCGCTTTCTTCTGCTTCATGTTCTCCTGGGTCGAACTGCTGCTGTCGCGCACCCTCACCGCCGTTAACGCCAAATCCATCGCCGCCACCATGACCCGCACCGTCTCGGCCTCAGGTATGGACTGGGGCGTGCTTGCCGCCGCTGGTGTCCTCACCATCATCCCCGGAGCCCTCGTGATCTACTTCGTACGCAACTACATCGCCAAGGGCTTTGCCCTCGGGAGGGTTTGATATGACCGCTTCACGCTGGAACACCATCTTCGCCAGCCTTTTCGCCGCGATGGCCGGCTTTCTGGCCTTTCTGGTCTGGGCCACGCCGCGCAATGACGAAGGCTTCCTATGGTTTGATCCGATGATCCCCGGCGGCTGGATGGCCTGGACCTTCCCGGTCGCTTTGTTCTTCTACATCATCGCGGGCCTGCTGATCACCTTCACATTGCTGGCGATCCGCTACCCCGAAACACCGCGTCACGGCATCCTGCGCATTGAGACCACGCGCGGCGACCGGCTGTTCATCACCCTACTCGGCTCGGCCTTCATCAATCTGGCCTGGCTGTTCTTCTTCGGCGCACCGCTGACTGCCGCGCTGATCCTCTGCCTGCTTTACGCCGCAGCGGTGTTCCGCTGGGTCTGACGGCAGCAAACCACCCCGGCGGGCCACCGCCGGGCAAATCAACGACACTCAACATTCTGGGAGGAATCGAATGAGACTGCGCACAACATCAACCGCCATTGCGCTTGCGCTGATGGCCTATGGGATGCCGGCTTTCGCCGACATGGAGGCGGCAAAGGCTTTCCTTGATAAGGAAATCGGTCCGCTTTCCACCCTCGACCGCGCGGCGCAAGAAGCCGAAATGCAATGGTTTGAAACCGCCGCCAAACCCTTTGCGGGTCTGGAGATCAAGGTTGCTTCGGAAACCCTGACCACGCATGAATACGAGGCCAAAGTGCTGGCCCCGGCCTTCACTGCGATCACTGGCATCAAAGTCACCCACGATCTGATCGGCGAAGGCGACGTTGTTGAAAAGCTGCAAACCCAAATGCAGTCGGGCGAAAACATCTACGACGCCTATATCAACGACAGCGATCTGATCGGCACCCACTGGCGTTACAAGCAAGCCCGCAGCCTGACCGAATTCATGGCAGGCGAAGGCAAAGACGTTACCAACCCCGGCCTTGATCTGGCGGATTTCATCGGCACCAAGTTCACCACGGCGCCCGATGGTCAGCTTTACCAACTGCCCGACCAGCAGTTCGCCAACCTGTACTGGTTCCGCTACGACTGGTTCAACGATCAGAAAACCAAAGACGATTTCAAAGCCAAATACGGCTATGATCTGGGCGTTCCGATCAACTGGTCGGCCTATGAAGACATCGCTGAATTCTTCACCGGTCGCGACATGACCTATGCGGGCGGGCCGGATAAAGTCTATGGCAACATGGATTACGGCAAGAAAGACCCCTCGCTTGGCTGGCGCTACACCGATGCGTGGATGTCGATGGCTGGCATGGGCGATCAGGGCGAGCCGAACGGCCTTCCGGTCGATGAATGGGGCGTGCGTGTCGATGAAAACTCGCGTCCTGTCGGATCGTGCGTTGCGCGTGGCGGTGCCACCAATGACGCGGCAGCAGTCTATGCTGTGACCAAAGCGATTGACTGGCTGCAGAAATACTCGCCGCCAGAAGCCGCAGGCATGGTGTTTGGCGAAGCGGGCCCCGTGCCCGCTCAGGGTCAGATCGCCCAGCAGATGTTCTGGTACACCGCATTTACCGCCGATATGGTGAAGCCCGGTTTGCCAGTGATGAACGATGATGGCACACCGAAATGGCGCATGGCCCCCAGCCCACATGGAGCTTACTGGTCGGAAGGCACCAAGGTTGGCTATCAGGACGTGGGCTCGTGGACGTTGATGAAATCGACCCCCCTCGATCACGCACAGGCGGCTTGGCTTTATGCCCAGTTCGTCACCTCGAAAACCGTCGATATGAAAAAGTCGGATGTCGGCCTGACCTTTGCGCGTCAATCGACCATCGACAGCCAGCACTTCACCGATCGCGCCCCGAAACTTGGTGGCCTGATCGAATTCTACCGCTCGCCAGCACGGGTTGCATGGTCGCCCACCGGCACCAACATCCCGGATTATCCGAAGATGGCGCAGCTGTGGTGGCAGAACATCGGCGACGCTATGTCGGGTGAGAAAACCCCGCAAGAAGCGCTGGATGCGTTGTGCGCCGAGCAGGAAAAAGTGCTGGGACGGCTTGAGAAAGCTGGCGTCCAGGGCGACATCGGCCCGAAGCTGAACGACGAGCAAGATGCGCAAGTCTGGCTTGATGCACCCGGCTCGCCCGTAGCCAAGCTGGAAAACGAAAAGCCCCAGGGTGAGACCATCGCCTATGATGAGCTGATCAAATCTTGGCAGAAGTGATCTGACAGGCTGACAAAGGGGGGCGGGGTGCAAGCCTCGCCCCTTTTTGTTGCGCAAGGTTGCGGGAACCGTTGTCGTAGAACTTCGAACCGAAAGAAAACTCTGCGGTGCAGAGTTTTCCGGTTCGTTGCTCATAAGGCCGCCAGCCGTTGAGCAAGGGGGTTTGTCCCGCAAACTGTCGCGCAGTAATCTGGCCGCGCCTGTCTGGGCTGGCGCGGTATCGCGCCTGCCGAGGGCAGGCAGGCGCGGCCAGATTTGTCTGTGGCCAAATCTGGCAAGACAAACAATCGCCATTTCCCTCTGGGCCAAGCCTAAACTACTCTCGCCTACAACGTGCCCTAAACCACCCCAAACGTTAAAAATCCCTTAATTCGACTACCCCAACCATCTGATATAAAACAACAATAAAAGGTCCCGAGTTGGGACCATACCACCTCGGAGGCCACATGACCCATATCCTCGCCATCGACCAAGGCACCACCTCATCCCGCGCCATCCTGTTTGGTGCGGGCCTGAAAGTCATCTCCTCCGCCCAAGCCGAGTTTCCCCAACACTACCCCCAGCCCGGCTGGGTCGAACACGACCCCGCCGATCTCTGGGCCACAGTGGCCGCCACCACCCGCGCCGCCATCGAGCGCGCCGGAATAGATGCCCACTCCATCGCCGCCATCGGCATCACCAACCAACGCGAAACCACCCTGCTGTGGGACCGCGCCACCGGCCAACCCCTGCACAACGCCATCGTCTGGCAAGACCGCCGCACCGCCGACACCTGCACCGCCCTCAAGGATGCAGGGCACGAGCCGATGATCACCGCCCGCACCGGCCTGCTGCTCGACCCCTACTTTTCCGGCACCAAACTGAAATGGCTGCTCGACCACATCCCCAACGCCCGCGCCCGCGCAGCCAATGGGGAACTCGCCTTCGGCACCGTCGACACCTACCTGATCTGGCAACTGACCGGAGGCCGCACCCACGCCACCGACGCCACCAACGCCGCCCGCACCCTTCTGTACAACATCGCCGAGGGCCACTGGGACGCCGAGATCTGCGCCCTGCTCGACATCCCCATGCGTCTGCTGCCCGAAGTCCGTGACAGTTCCGCCAATTTCGGCCTGACCCGCGCCGATCTGTTCGGCCATGAGATCCCGATCCTTGGCGTCGCAGGCGACCAGCAAGCCGCCACCGTCGGCCAGGCCTGCTTCCAACCCGGCATGATGAAATCTACCTACGGCACCGGCTGCTTTGCTTTGCTCAATACGGGCGATAAAATGGTGCCGTCAAAAAACCGCCTGCTCACCACCATCGCCTACCAACTGGACGGCAAACCCACCTATGCGCTGGAAGGCTCGATCTTCATCGCAGGTGCGGTCGTCCAGTGGCTGCGCGATGGCCTCAAGATCATCCGTGAGGCGAAAGAAACCCAACCCCTCGCCGAAGCCGCCGATCCCGCGCAAGACGTCATCCTCGTCCCCGCCTTCACCGGTCTCGGTGCGCCCTATTGGCGGCCCGATTGCCGGGGCGCGATCTATGGGCTGAACCGCAACTCTGGCCCGGCTGAATTGGCGAAAGCAGCGCTGGAAAGCGTGGGCTTTCAAACCCGGGACCTGCTGGAAGCCATGCGCGCCGATTGGGGCGTCGCGGCGGAAGGCGTGCTGAGGGTTGATGGCGGCATGACGGCTTCAGACTGGGCTATGCAGTTTCTATCGGATATTCTGGGCGCACCCGTTGATCGCCCGGTCATTACCGAAACCACGGCATTGGGCGCGGCCTATCTGGCTGGCCTGAAGGCAGGGATTTGCCCAAGCCCTGAGGAGTTTCAGAAATCCTGGGCGCGGCAAAGACGGTTTCTACCGCTGATGGATGAAACAAAACGCACCGCCAAATACGCGCGGTGGAACCGCGCCGTTGCGGCAACCATGAGTGTTTAAGACGGCAGCATCATCGTCTCAGGGGGAAACCTCGGACAATGGTTCGTGTCCGATATTGGTCTGAAAGCCGAGGCTGCCGCCTTGCAGCCGGCGGCGACAGTAGACGGCAGTATTGATTATGTCTTCGGCAAAGCCGAGGGCGAACCGTCACAGACGCTGCGGATTTCGGCCATGGCTTCGCCTATGCGCAGAATGCGAGGCATGACTGGTCCGCCCCGTCGAATGCCCGTGCCTTGCCTCAACGTCGCGCAATTTCTATCTCCCCGGTTAATCTGCTAGAAATACTGTGCGCAATCATCTGCTGCGTATCTACCTTGACGGATATGCCCGAAGGTTGGGTGCTGGTCGATATCGCGGCGGGGCGCTCTGCGGCGACGACTGTCACATCTATGCCGGAAAACATCCCAATCTGAACTACCCCGCGTCATCGGGCATGAGCTTTCGGGCTGGGTTGCGGTTGCGGTGTGCATGCCCTGCGCGCAACGCAATTTGATCTGAAAGCGGGCGAGGTTCATGCCCCCACGGGCCATGGGCGAGAACCGCGCTGCGAGACCGACGTTGATGAAGGTCTTGGCCGGCATCTATGCCCCCGATAGCCGCAGCGTTGTGGTCAACGACTGCAAACTGCGCATCGCAGGGCCGCACGGCCCATGCGTTGGGGATCGACATCATCCATCAGGAACTGCCGCTGAACCGATCACGCAGAGGGGCTCTGTGCTCATCGACAGCCCCCGGTCATGACCCCTGCTCGGTCACCAGGCTAGTGGTATCGGGGGCCAATCAGGATTTGTTCACCACCGGACGTGGCACAGTGTCCGGCTATAGACCGATGGCCTGCCTCAAGGTGCCACCAATATTGAGATGTTCAGGAAGATGGAGGAGGATATATATCTGAACATCGGTGATATTTTGTCGCCGAATTGGCCGCGATCGCCGCTTGTATGGTGACCCCAAAATGATGGGCGTCGACCGGTCCCTGTCAGGTCCAATGGAAAGCCTCGCGGAGGGCAACTGGCAGGCGATGCAGCAGGAGGTGTTTCAACAAGACTAAACGATTGCAGGCAACCGCGCCGCGATATGCACGGCCAGACTGGTCCGCTGCCCGACCTCGCCGCTGACGTTGTGCGCCCAAGGCATCGTGATGTGAATCGCCCGCCTGATTAACTTGGATCGCTTTAAGGATTAAGTAGGACCACATTGTCGCTTTGCAGGCACAAACGCCCCGGCCGTTTCCAGCCGGGGCGCAGGGCCTAAAGCGCTTGGGTTCGCTTTAGGCTGGTGTGGCTGTGATCGGAGCCTTGGTCTGGCCGCGCGAGAACAGGCGGTTGATCAGCACGAAGAACACCGGCACGAAGATCACGGCCAATGCGGTGCCCGTCATGGTGCCAAACAGCGTGGCATAGCCGATGGCTTCGCGCGCGCCTGCACCCGCGCCCGACGACAGCACCAACGGCACCACCCCCAGACCAAAGGCGAGCGAGGTCATCAGGATCGGACGGAAGCGCAGTCTGGCCGCCTGCGTCACAGCTTCCACCGCCGACTCGCCAAGGCTGACCATGCGTTCGCGGGCAAATTCGACTATCATGATGCCGTTCTTGCCGGTCAGTCCCACCACGGTCAGCAGCCCGACCTGGAAGTAGACCCCGTTCGACTGCCCCCCAACCCACGCGCCAATCAATGCGCCCAGCACGCCCACGGGCATCGCCAACAGCACTACAATCGGAATTGTCCAGCTTTCATAGAGCGCGGCAAGGCACAAAAACACCGCCGCAAGTGCGAGGCCATAGAGAGCCATCGCCCCTGCCCCGGCTTCCTTTTCTTCCAGCGACATGCCTGTCCACTGCAAGCTGAACCCCGGCGGCAGTTTGGTGGCAAGTTCCTCCATCGCGGCGATAGCGGCACCCGAGGTGTAGCCGGGCGCTGCGGTGCCATCGATGCCCATCGAGGGCATGGCGTTGTAGCGGGTCACCTGTTGCGGACCGTACACCCATTCCTGCGTCAAGAACGTCGAGAAATCGACGAAATCGCCGTTCACGTTCTGCACGCGCCACAGCGACAGATCTTCCGGGGTCGAGCGTGCAGCCGGTTCCCCCTGCACGAAGACCCGCTTGACGCGGCCTTGATACAGGAAGTCGTTCACATAGGCGCTCGACCAGATGGTGTTCAGGAATGTGCCGACATCCGCAGCTGTCACGCCCACCGCACCCGCTTTGGCCCAGTCGATGTTCAACCGGAACTGCGGCGCGTCTTCAACGCCACTTGGTCGCACACCGCTTAGGATGGGATTCTGTGCAGCCATGCCCAGCAGCATATTGCGCGCTGCGAGCAATTCTTCATGGGTCTTGCCGCTGGTGGCTTGCAGATAGGCACTGAAGCCGTTCGATGTGCCAAGCTCTGACACTGCTGAAGGCGCGAAGGGCACCACCATGGCCTCGTTGATGCCAAAGAACAACGGACCAAAGGCACGCCCGACGATGGCCTGAACCGACGACTCGACGGTTGTGCGCTCTTCCCAATCTTTTAGCTTGGTGAACAACAGGCCCATATTCTGACCCTGCCCGCCAAACGAAAAGCCGCGCACCGAGAACACTGCTTCGGCATTCGCTGCCTCACCTTTCAGCCAGTAATCCTCGACCTTGCGCAGCACCTTTTCGGTAGCCCCGGCCGTGGCACCCGAGGGCAGTTGCACGATGGTAATCAGCGAACCCTGATCTTCATCGGGCAAAAACGAGGTGGGCGTGCGCGAGTACAAAGCCGCCATACCGGCCAGGATCACCGCATAAATCAGCAGCATGCTCAGCGGCTTGCCCGTCACATACCGCACAAGTCCGGTATAGCCATTGGTCAGACGGCCAAAGTTGCGCTCGAACCAGTTTGCAAACCCGCCCCCCAGTTTCGCCAAGATGCCTTTCCGTTTTGCGCCATGCGCATGCGGTTTCAGCATTGTCGCGCACAAGGCGGGCGTGAAGATCAGCGCCACCAGCACCGAAAGCCCCATCGCCGAGACAATTGTGACGGCGAATTGCTTGTACATCTCGCCCGTCGCACCGCCAAAGAACGCCATCGGCACGAACACCGCCGAGACCACCATCGCGATGCCCACCAGCGCGCCCGAGATTTCGTCCATCGACTTCTCGGTCGCCTCTTTTGGCCCAATGCCCTCTTCCTGCATGATGCGTTCGACGTTTTCGACCACCACAATGGCGTCATCCACCAAGAGGCCGATGGCCAGAACCATCGCCAGCATGGTCAAGGTGTTGATCGTAAAGCCCAAGCTGGCCATGATGCCGAAGGTGCCCAGCAAAACCACCGGGACTGCCAGCGTTGGGATCAGCGTGGCGCGGAAGTTGTGCAAGAACACCAAGATCACCAAGACCACCAAGGCGATGGCTTCGATCAGCGTCTCCACCACGGCCTCAATCGACAAGAGCACGAAGGGCGTGGTGTCATAGGGGATGACATAGCTTGTCCCCGCCGGGAAGTCGCGCGATAGGTCCTCGATCTTGGCCTTGACCAGCTTTGCCGTATCCAGCGCATTCGCACCCGAAGCCAGTTGTACCGCCATAGCCGCCGCTGGCTTGCCGTTGTAAAAACCCGAAATTTCATAGGTCTCAGCGCCCAACTCCGCCCGTGCGACATCACGCAGCAGCACAAGGCCACCATCGGTATCGGCGCGCAGCACGATGCGTTCAAAATCCTCTGGCGTCTTCAACAGCGATTGCGCGGTGATGGTGGCGTTCAGCTCCTGCCCCTCGGGTGCCGGCATCGCGCCAAAAGCTCCCGCCGAGATTTGTGCGTTTTGGGCGCGGATCGCGGCAATCACCGTTGCAGGCGACAGGTCGTAATACTTCAGCTTCAACGGATCAAGCCAGATCCGCATCGCATATTCCGAACCAAACACCTGCACTTTGCCAACACCGTCCAGCCGCGAGATCGGTTCGACCAGATTGGACGCAAGATAATCCGCAAGGTCGATGCCATTTTGCGCGCCACCGTCCGAGACAAGACCGACGATCATCAAAAACCCGGTCGCGGATTTTTCAACGGTCACGCCCTGCCGCGTCACGGTTTCTGGCAGCCCGGCCTCGGCCTGCGCCAGCTTGTTTTGCACCTGCACCTGCGCGAGGTCTGGATCAGTGCCGATGCGGAAGGTCAGCGTGATCGAGATTTGCCCGTTCGAGGTGGTTGAAGAGGTGATATAGCGCAGCCCGTCCAGCCCGGTCATCTCTTTCTCGATGATCTGCACCACAGTATCGGCAGCGGTTTCCGCCGACGCGCCGGGGTAGCTCGCGCTGATCACGATCGACGGCCCCGCAATCGACGGATATTGCGAGACCGGCAAACGCATCACCGACAACACGCCTACCGCCATCACGATGATCGCCAATACCCATGCAAAGATCGGGCGATTGATAAAGAAACGCGACATGTATCAGTTCCCTTCAGCGCCGGCGGCAGCGGGAGCCGCCGCAGCGGCAGCCTCTGGCGGCAGGATCACAACATCAGCGCCCGGTCCGGCCTTTTGAAAGCCCGAGGTCACAATCTGATCGCCCGCATTCAGCCCCGCGGTCACCACCCAGTTGCTGCCCGACGCCCCCAGAATAGTCACCGGACGCACGGCAACTTTGGCGCCCTCGGCACCCCCCTCAACAATCCAGACATTGGCGCCGCCGCTGGTATCGCGCATCACAGCGCTTTGCGGCACAAGGATTGCGTTCTTCTCGGTAGCTTGCGGCAGCTCGACCTCAACATAAAGTCCGGGCAACAAATAGAAATCCGGGTTCGCAAAGCTGATCCGAAGCGTGATCATGCCTGTGGTCGGTTCTACCTGCGGCTCGGCAGCTTTCAACTGACCCTTCTGCCCATAGGTCGCGCCATTCGGCAAAATCATCGTGGCTTCGGCGCTTTTCAAAAAGTCTCGCGCCGCACCGGGGCTTTTCCAGCGCAAAAGGTCACTCGCGGATTGGGTGACATCGACGAAAATCGGGTCCAGCGTGCGAATTGTCGCCAGAGTCGCCGCTTGCTGCGCGCCGACCAGTGATCCGGTATTGGCTTGCGACAACCCGATCACCCCGGTGATCGGCGCGCGGATTGTGGTGTGATCGAGATCAATCTCGGCGCTGACCTGCTGGGCCTTGGCCGATTGCAAGGCCGCCGCCGCCGCATCCCGCGCAGCAATCGCCTTGTCACGGTTGGCGGCAGAGCCTGCATTGCTCGACAGCAATTCCTCGGCGCGGTTTCCGTCTGACAGCGCCAGATTATAATTCGCCTGCGCCTGCGCCACAGCGGCTTTGGCCGCGGCAACGGTGGCGGCATAAAGCTCGTCTTCGATCTTATACAGCGGCTGACCCGCTTCGACCCAAGTGCCTTCCTCGAACATCCGTTCGCGGATGATGCCCGACACTTGTGGTCTGACCTCTGCCACGGTTGAGGCTTTGATCCGGCCCGGCAAGCGCGTGGTCAAGGTATATTCGCCCACTTTCGCAGCCAAGATGCCCACAGCGGGCGGTGGCGGGGCTTGCTGGGCAAGCGCTGCAATGGGTGCCACGCAAAACGCCAGCGCGATAAAGGATGCACGCCAAGGTGCATGTCGGGTGAAGTTTGCATGGATTGGCCTGTTCGCAGTTGAGGAGGATGTGGGAATAGGTCGGTAAAGCCTTGATCAGGGGGCGGGCTTGCGGAAGATTACCATTTGCTTGCGTAAAAATCTGTTGCCAAGGTCAGACAGCGAAAAACATTTGCCCGAGCGTAACCACTCATTCAGCAAACCATTCATCGTCGCCATCAAAATTCCCGCGGTTTCTTTCGGGGTGAAATCATCCGAGAGCTTGCCTTGTTCGTGGGCGAGTTGGATCAAAGCAGATAGCGTCAGAAACATATCGGCGTTCATCTCTTGCATCCAGGCCTTGCCTTCCGCATCGGCAGAATGTGCGTTCAGGATGATAAAGATCCGCTGCTGACGCTCGTCTTGTTCAAAGCTGACCAGCACTTCCTCAGCAACCTGCTCAAGCAGTCCTAGCGGATCACAGTGGCCCTCTTGTGCCGCCTTGCGGATCAGCATCTTTTGCGGCGGCTCGTTGCGTTTGTGCAGGGCGCGCAGCAGGTCGATCTTGTCTTTGAAATGCCAGTAAAGCGCGCCGCGTGTGACCCCGGCCCTGCGTGAGATTTTCTCCAGTGTCGAGGCAGAAACCCCCTGCTCGCAGAACATCTGCTCTGCCGCATCCAAAATCGCGCAGCGAGTCTGTTCGGCATCTTCTTTGCTTCTACGCATACGAATCTCCGGCGGCTTTGCGCCTCTTTACAAACATTCATGGATGTATGTAAAGAGGCCTTGAAAAATACTTGGCCGATAAATTGAGGTAGCTTCGCCAGCATCGCGCTGACCCGCAAATCCCTTGAAAGCCGCCACCGCAGTCTGGAGCTGACGAAAAACCAGTTCGACGCGGGCGCTACGGATCGCTTGACCGTGCTGCAAGCCGAGCAACTGGTGGCCGAGGGCGAGGCGCAACTGCCGGGCGATGAGACCGGCTATGATCAGGCGCTGGCGCGTCTGGCCACACTGACCGCCCGCAACATTGCCGATCTGTGCCTGATCCTGCAACGCGGGGCCTCCCAGCCACGGCCACGATTTTCGGCCAGCGTCGGTATCCCCGCCGATGTGATCCGCGCCCGCCCCGATCTGCGCGTGGCCGAGCGCAACTATGCCGCCACCGTCTTCGCCATCGGCGTGGCAAAAGCGGCGTTCTATCCGTCGATCTCACTGTCCGGCAACATCACCCCGACTAATGGATCCGGCGGCACCAGTATCACCACATGGGCGGTTGGCCCCGCGATCAACCTGCCGATCTTCACCGCAGGCGCGAATACCGCCAATCTCAACAAGGCCGAAAGCCGGGCGGTGCAGGCGCGTCTGGGCTGGGAAAGCGCCGTGCTGAATGCCATTGAAGAGGTCGAAAGCAACCTCGCCGCTTACCGCCGCGACAACCGCACTGTCGCAGCCCAGCAACGTCTGGTCTATACCTCAGCCGAGGCGGTGGAGTTGACCCGCACCAACTTCAGTGCTGGTGGCACGGAGTTTTCCAACGTCCTGACCGCAGAGCGCAGCTATCTTATGGCTCAGCAGGCGCTGGCAGCGGCCCTGCGGCAACAGGCGGCCAACTTCGTCTCGCTCAGCGCCGCCAGCGCAGGTGGAACCGGCGGCGCAGGCTAAGCTCAATAGCGTGGCAGGCGACTGCCCACCAGTCGTAGCGTCGGTGGATACGCCGCCAGTCCTTGAGTTTGCCAAACAGATTCTCGATCTTGTGGCGATTGCGATAACGCAGCTTGTCATGCAGGGTATGGATTTTTCTGTTTGATTTTGAGAGGATGCAGGCTTAGATTATTCTGTCTGCAAGCCCCTCGCGGAAGCAGTCGGCATCCTATACCCGGTCAGCCGGCAGCGCTTTTGCTGGAGGCAGAGACGACACCCGCGTCGCAGTCCCGGCGTCGTCGTTGGTTTGGCCCGCGCTCGGAAACATCGGACGGAGGCGGCCCTGGCTATCGCAAACTGAACCGCCCCGGGTTTGCTGGAGATCTTCAACCTGAGTAAAGATGAGGGCTATGGAAAAGAGTAAGACATCAAATCGCTATTCACCCGAAATGCGCGCGTGCCGTTCGCATGGTGCTGGAGCATCAAGGCTCTTATGAAACGCAATCAGTTGCGGTATTCATGTTGGTGTGGTCTGTTCAACCGCCATGGCCAAAACAATCTGTATGACGGACACTCTGCGGTAACCTGCGATGCATCGGTCGGTTGTGACCGTGGTGGGCAAAGAGTTATCAGGCGATCCAGCATTGTGCCAGATTCAAAAGCAGAACGCTGCGCCACCATCTCAGACCTGACCGCCCTGAATGTGAACCTTGCCAGCGCTGGGACAAATCTTGGCAGGTAGGGCCTCCGCCGTCCCACCAAGATGATTTATCTCGGACAATACCGACCAGTGTGCCGTCAAAGTGGCGCGACGTCGCTGTCCAGATTAAGCCAGCCCACCGCGTCCGCGCCAAGTTCCAGTCCAAAGGCGGGCAGTGTCGTGGCGATTTCCAACGGGCTGCGGGGGCCGACCAAGGCAAAGGAGGGGAAATCCTGCGCCAGCACCCAAGCCGTTGCGATGTTATGCGCGCTGACGCCGTGTTTTTCCGCCAAGGCCTCGGCCCGGCGACGGCGCTCGGCGTTGGCGGGGCTGCCGAAACATTGCTCGGGGCCGATGTCGGCGGGTAACCTCGCCCGCAGCGGTTCTGGTAGGAAGTAGCCGCGCGCCTGCGATGACCAGCTGAGATGCGTCGTGCCGGTCTGCCGTAGATAATCCAGCGTTTCGGCGTTGTTCGAGCTGATACATCCAGCCCAAACCGGACGTTCCATCACCGCCAGCGACAGGTTGTTGTTCAATACCCGCATCGGCTGCAACCCGTGGGCGGCTGCATAGGCATTGGCCTCGGTCATACGGGCCACCGACCAATTCGAGCCGCCGAAAATGCCAATTTTGCCCGCAGCGTGCAAAGCGTTCAACGCCTCGATAAATTCCCCCACCGGAACCGCTAGATTGTCCCGGTGCATGATATAGATCGCGGCATGGTCGAGCCCCAGTCGTGTCAGCGACATCTCGAGTTGCGCGCCGATGCTACGCGGGGTGCAATAGGGCGAATGGGCGCCTTTCACGATCGCCACGATGTCTTTGGCCACGCCGCGATTGGCGATCCACTGGCCGAGCACTGCTTCATGCGCGCCGCCGCCATAGACAAACCCGGTGTCAAACGCATTGCCCCCGGCCTCTAGCCACGCATCCCACACCACCGACCCCGCACCGATATCGCCCTTGTTGTCGCAGCCGATCACCAGACGACTGACTGGCAAAGCCACCCCTTCGATCTTGGCTTTCGGGATTTGCGGCAAGCCTTGCGGTAGCACCGGAGGCAAGGCGCGGTTGGTTTTCAGGTCTTCGGCCAGATTGACATAGCCAAGCTCCGCCCGCCAGCGATCCAACACCACCGCATTGCCAAGGCTGTCGGCAGGCGACAGCGCCGGGAACGGGGCTGAGATTGCCCCTTCGGAGACCGCGCGGCTGATCAGTTCAGCCTCAAAGGCGAACAGATGTTGCGGGTGGCGCAATTCCTCGACCCGTGTCTGGGAACCGACCGTCACAGTGATCGTGGTATCGGATGGCCCGGCATTGCGGCCCGGCACCCAAGGGTCGGCAAGTTCGATCCGGCCCTTGTCGCCTTCGATCACTGCGCGATTGTCCATCCGGCGGGCGATGGCGCAGGCGACCTCTGCCGTGAAACCGCCTTCAAAGCTCAGCAAGCCGTAAGCCACCTCATCGACGCCGCTTTGGCCGATCAAACCGCTGCCTTTCACGCCGATCGGATCGGCAAACGCCTTGCCCACAGCCGCCCCCGCTACGAGCCGCGCCAAGGAGACCGGATAGCCCCCGACATCCATGATGCCCCCGCCACCAAGCGCGCGGTCATAGAGCCGCGAGGTCGGGTTGAACTCAGCGGCAAAGCCGAATTGCGTGCGAATGTGCCGAAGCGTGCCGACCTCGCCGCTTTGCAGAATTTCCAGCAGGCGGGCAATCTGCGGGTGACAGCGGTACATATAGGCTTCCGCGAACATGAGCCTCGATTGCGCCGCAAGCTCGCTCACAGCCGATACCTGCGCAGCGGTCAATCCTGCCGGTTTTTCCACCAGCACCGGCTTGCCCGCCCGCAATGCCAGCAAAGCATGTTCGGCATGGAACGGATGCGGGGTCGAGACATAGACCGCATCGACAGCCGGATCAGCCACCAGATCGGCGTAAGTCGCGTGGCAGTGCGCCGGGTCGACGCCGTTGCGCGCCCCAAAGGCGGCGCGCCGTGCCTCGTCGCGGCTGGCGATGGCCACAAGGCGGCCCGATTGAGCCTCGGCCAGACCATCTGCAAAATTCTGCGCAATCGCGCCCGGGCCAATAATGCCCCAGCCTGTCGTTTTCATCCGAAAACCCTCTCTTTATGTGTCGATATCGAAGGGCGCATCCCGCCCTGATTGCCAGATTGGCTAGCGCATCCGCTTGCCTGCCTTGTCAAACAGCATGACCTGCGCCGCATCGAACCGGGCCGCGATGCGTTGGCCTGGTTGCAGCGCCCGGCCGTCATCGCTGGCCAGCGTCAGGAGTTGCCCGCCCGCTTGACGCGCATAGGCGAAGCTTTCGTTGCCCAGATGTTCGACAATCTCGATGGTAAGGTCCAACACCGCGGCGCCGCCGCGCTTGAAACTTTCAGGCCGGATGCCGACCGTCACGTCGGACCCCTCTACGGGTGGCTGGGAAAGTCGACCCAGCGGGATGATCTGGTCGCCGAATTCCGGCAAGCGCACGCCGTCGCCTGTGACGACCCCCGCCAGAAAGTTCATCTTGGGGCTGCCGATAAAGCCCGCGACAAACAGGTTGTCGGGATCATCGTAAAGCGCGAGCGGAGCGCCTGCCTGCTCTACCACGCCCGCCCGCATCACCACGATCTTGTCTGCCAAAGTCATCGCCTCGACCTGATCATGGGTGACATAGATGATAGTGGTGGCGAGTTCCTTGTGCAACCGCGCCACTTCGATCCGCATATGTACCCGCAGTTCGGCATCCAGATTGGACAAAGGTTCGTCGAACAGGAAGACGTCAGGGTGGCGCACGATGGCGCGCCCGATGGCGACGCGCTGACGCTGGCCGCCCGACAGATCCTTCGGGCGGCGATCCAGCAGCGGTTCCAGTTCCAGAATCCGCGCGGCATCGTCCACCAGCCGTGCGATTTCAGCCTTCGGCTTTTTGGCAAAGCGCAGCGCGAACCCCATGTTTTCGCGCACCGTCATATGCGTGTAAAGCGCATAGCTTTGGAACACCATGGCGATGCCGCGTTGCGAGGGATCGACCTCATTCATCCGTTTGTCGCCGATGAACAGATCCCCCGCCGTGATCTCTTCCAGCCCCGCAATCATGCGCAGCAGGGTGGATTTGCCACAGCCTGACGGCCCGACAAACACCACAAACTCGCCCGGAGCGATATCCAGATCGACACCCTTGATCACTTCGACCGCGCCGTAAGACTTCCGAACCCCGCGTAGTTTCAACCCGCTCATCCGCTATCCCCTATTCGGCCGAAAGATGTGTTGTGACCACGCCCAGACGATCACACTGAACCTTCACTTCGATGGGCCCAGCGCCGGTGGCCTGCACCCAAACTCCAGTGGACCCCGCCCGCAATGGCACAGTGGCCGAGCCAAGGCGGCGGCCATTGCCAGTGACTTCTATCGTCACGGGCTCAGGGAAAAACGGCAGTTTGTGACCGGCCTGATCCAGCACGCGGATCATCACCCGCACCGCATCATGTCGCCCGATCACGGGCTGATCCGCCACCACCTCCAACCGTGTCGGCACGGCATCGCAGACAAAGCGGGTTTCGGCGGCGGGTTTGCCGTCGATCAGGCCGGTGATCGCCACCGCCTGCCATTTCATCCCCCACAGACCAAGTTCTTCTTTGGTGAAGTTGGTGGAATCCACGATCACCGGGGCATAGGGCAGATGGGGAAACCTGTCGCGCGCGGGCTTCACCCGTTTCGGTGCATTGCTGCCATAGCGCAATTCCACCTCGTCGCAGTTGGTCAGGATGATCAGCGGCAGCACCCCCCCAATATTGCGTTCGCCCCGCGCCCAGAAGGTGACCGGAGTCATCACCACACCCTCTGCCGGGTCGCCCTGACTGGCGTAGACCGAGGCCGCAAATTTTGGCTCGCGGAACATGTCCATCACGCCGTGATGGCAAATTCGGTCGCCCGATCCGAAATCTTTGTGCGTATTGTAGTCAAACGCGCACCAGCCTATCGCCCCGGCAATCTGCGGATCGCCGTACATCGCGTTCAGAACCTCCAGATGCCGCAGCACATGTTCGGCCTGCCGCTGTTCCTGATCGTGGCTTTTGGTCGGATACATATGGCCGCCAAATTCGGTGATCAAATAGGGCACCATCCGGTCCAGCCCGGTCACTTCCTGTTGCGGACGCAGCGGTGTGCGTGGGCGGTTACCGCCCTGTTCCTCGTTGCCAAGGATGAAGTCGTTCATGGTGTAAACGGTTTCCAACAACTCGCTGTCGGTGATATAGCGCACGCCGCCAGTGGGACGTGTCTGGTCAAGCGCCAAGGCCGCCCGGTTGGTTTCGGTATAGAAATCATGGTCATCTCGCGATTCATTGATCCGCACGCCCCAGATGAAGATCGAAGGATGGTTCCAGTCGCGCCGGATCATGCGGCGGACGTTTTCCACTGATTCCGCCTTCCACTTCTCGCCGCCGATATGCTGCCAGCCCGGAATTTCCTCAAACACCAACAGGCCGATCTCATCGCAGCGGTCCAGAAAATAGGTGGATTGTGGATAGTGCGAGGTGCGCACCGTGTTCAGCCGCAGATCGAATTTCAGGATATCGGCATCCTTTTCCTGAGCGGCACGCCCCAGTGCATAGCCAACGTAAGGAAAGGATTGATGCCGATTCAACCCGCGCAGTTTCAGCGGTTTGCCGTTCAGGGAAAACCCGTCTGGGGTGAACTTAACCTCACGGAAACCGAAACGGCTGGAGGTGGCGTCCCTGCCCTGCGGCGCGTCAAGCTCTAGGTCCAGATGATAGAGCATCGGGTTTTGAAGATCCCACAGGTCTATGCCCGCCAGTCCGCGCATCTCAATCCGAACCTGCGCGGCGCTCACAGCAGCACTGGTGGTTGCCAAAGCAGTACCCGCAGCACTCCGCAAGGTGGCAGTCAGCGTGCCGGACACTGGCAATGCCTGCGGGTTATCCAGTTCTACATCCACTGTGACGGTTTTCTGATCTGCCAACACATCCGGCGTTTCAATCTTGTGCAATCCGATCGACAGCGGGGCTTTCACGATCAGCCACGCCTCGCGGTAAAGCCCCGCATAGGTCAGATAGTCAATCACACCACCAAAGGGGGGGATCTCGGGGTTTTCACTGCCGTCGATCCGCACAGTCAGGGTGTTTTCGCCCGGCGAAAGCAGACCCGTCATCCGCGCCTCGAACAGGGTGTAGCCGTCGGCATGGGTAATCAGTGCAACCCCGTTCAGCAGCACGGTCGCATTGGCCATCGCGGCGTCAAACCGCACCGAAACCTCTTGCCCCTGCCACGCCGGATCAGCTGTGAACGTCTTTTGGTAGGTGAAGCCGCGTTGATAGGCGGTTTCGTCAAAATACGAAAACGGCAGATCCACCGCATTGTGCGGCAGGCGCACGATGTCGCGCCCCTCGAAAAGCCAGTTGTCGTTGAAGTCAGTACCGACGCGCATAAAGAAGACCTTTATTTGATAGATCCTGTCAGCCCTTCGACAAAGCGCCGCTGAAGCAGGAAGAAAACGATGACAGTGGGCAGGGTCGCCAAGACCGTCGCCACCATGACCACGCCGTAATCGGGGTAATAGGACGAGGCCAGCGATGAGATAACCAGCGTCAACGTCTTGTTTTCATTGGTTTGCAAGACGATCAGCGGCCAAAGATAG